>DATLVJ010000341.1:0-5687 GCA_035577585.1 Candidatus Limnocylindrales bacterium | reverse complement strand
CTGGGCTCATTCTGGGGATTACTGGCCGCGGCGGCGCTGCTGGCGGATTACATACTGACGGCGGCGGTGGGAATTTCGGCGGGAGTGGGCGCGCTGATTTCTGCGGTGCCGAGGCTGATGCCGCACACGATGCTTTTGTGTTTGGGCATTCTGCTGGCGATAACGATTGTGAATCTGCGGGGAGTGAAAGACGCGGGATTCGCGTTTCTGCTCCCTACTTATCTATTTGTGGGATGCCTGGTGATAACGATTGCCGGAGGCGTTGTGCGCACGATGCTCAGCGGCGGGCATGCAGCGCCTGTGAATCCTCTGCCTTCACCGCCTGCTGCGCTGCAGGGAGTGACGTACTGGCTGTTGCTGCGCGTGTTTGCGAGCGGGTGCACGGCCCTGACGGGCGTGGAGGCGGTGAGCAATGGAGTGAGGGCGTTCCGCGAACCGCGAGTGAAGAATGCTCAACTAACGTTGACGATCATTATCGGAATTCTGGGCGTGCTGCTGGCGGGTATTTCGTACCTGGTGAAGGTTTACGGAATTGTGGCGACGGATCCAGGGCAACCAGGATACCAGAGCGTGCTTTCGCTGTTGATTGCGGCGGTGTTTGGCAAGGGCGTGTTTTATTACGTGTCGATCGGATCGATCCTGCTGGTGCTTTCGCTTTCGGCGAATACGGCGTTCGCGGATTTTCCGCGGCTGTGCCGGGCGATTTCGCAGAATAACTACCTGCCGCACGGATTCGCGCAACGCGGGCGGAGGCTGGTGTACACGCAGGGGATCGTGGTGCTGGCGATTCTGGCGGGGGTGCTGCTGTTTCTTTTTGGAGGCGTGACGGACCGGTTGATTCCGTTGTACGCGGTGGGCGCGTTTCTGGCGTTCACACTGTCGCAGGCGGGGATGGTGCGGCACTGGTGGAAATCGCGAGGGCCGCACTGGGAGAAATTCGCGCTGGTAAACGGGTTGGGTGCGTTGGTGACCGGCGTGACGGTGGTGGTGGTGCTGGTGGCGAAGTTTGTGGAGGGAGCGTGGCTGACGCTGCTGTTTATTCCGCTGACGATCGTGGCGTTCCACAAAGTCCGGGCGCATTATCACAACGTGTCCATGGCTACTCGAACCATGGACTCTGTGCAACCTCCCATGCGGGAGTTGCCCCCACTGGTGGTGATCCCCATCGACCGGTGGAGCGCGATTACGAAGCAGGGGCTGGAGTTTGCGGCACGATTGTCGCCGAGTGTGACGGCGGTTCACGTTGAGCCGGGGGAGCACGCCGCGTTGTTGCAGGAAGACTGGGAGCGCTACGTGGTGAAGCCTTACCGGGACGCCGGCATGGAGCCGCCGGAACTGGTGATGCTGCCATCACCTTACCGATTTATTGTGGTGCCAATTGTGGAGCACGTCTTGAAGCTGGCGGAGAAATTTCCAGAGCGAAAGATCGCGGTGGTGATCCCGGAATTTGTGGAAGACCGCTGGTACGAATATTTTCTGCATAACCAGAGAGCGCGGCTGCTGGAGTGGGTGCTGCTGGCAAGAGGCAGCAAGCAGATTTACACCATCGCTTCGCCATATTATGTGTCGGATTCGGCGAAGCGGATGGCGAGATCAGACGGAAGTAAAAAAATCTGATCCGGAGTTGACATAGCCGAAAGCCATCCGCGGGGTATTAAAAGCGAATCCCGGATTACCGTTTTTGTCGAGCAGGATGAGGCCGCCCGTGCCTTTGCCGCGATTCTGGAGGAGTTGCACGGCGGCTTGGGCGGCGCGGGCGGGCGTGGAGTTGGCGGGGCGGAGAAAATCGGCCGCGGTCTTGGCCATGACCACGCGCATGATGGCTTCGCCATAGCCGGTGGAAGAGACGCCTCCCGTTTCGATGTCAGCGTAACAACCACAACCAATCAAAGGGGAATCGCCGACGCGGCCGGGGAGTTTGCAACAGGTGCCGCCGGTGGAGGTGGCGGCGAAGAGGCGGCCTTGCCGGTCGAGGGCGACGGCGCCGACAGTTCCCTGTTCGTGGCCGCGATGATTTTCGGCGGCGTGGGAATCCCTGCTGCAGCGGAGCCAAGCTTCGCGTTCGGCGGGAGAGATGAGAGCTTCGGGATCGCAGAGAGGGACGGAGTGTGCTTCGGCGAAGTGTTCGGCGCCTTCGGAGACGAGCATCATGTGGGGACATTTTTCGAGGACAGCTCGGGCAGCCTGGATGGGATTTTTGACTCGGCGGAGACCGGCGACAGAGCCGGCGCGGAGAGTGGCGGCATCCATGACGATGGCGTCGCATTCGACGTGGCCGTCGAGTGTGAGATGGGAGCCGAAACCGGAGTCGAAGACGGGATCGTCTTCGAGAACGATAATGGCGGCTTCGATGGCGTCGAGCGCGTGGCCGCCGTTTTCGAGAATCCGCCAGCCCGCTTGGAGAGCGCGGAGACAGCCGGATTTACAGGCGTCGACAGCGTCATCGGGAATGTCCCAAGCGCCGCCGTGAACGATGAGAGAAGGTTGCATGAGGAAAAGAATAGCAGAATTGGAAAATGGGGAGAGGAAGCGGCGAGCAACGAACAGATAGCAGCGATCAGGAAGCTTGGGCTAAATGAAGAAGTCGAGGGTGAAGAGGAGGAGGCCGAGCATGAGCAGGATGGCGCCGAGGGAGAAGCGGCGCTGGGGAAGGCGGATGACGGAGTTGAGGAAGCCGGCGGGGATCACGCGGAGGCGCGATTCGGTGCGAGGAAGATAAAAGGGGCCGACGGATTCATAGCGGGAGAGATTGCGGCGGAAAGCGGAGAATTCATTTTCCATCCAGAGGGAGAGTTCTTCGCGGTAGCGCCACAGATAAAGCAAGCCAAGCAGAAAAACACCGTAGCCAAGACAAGTCAGCAAACCAAGAGCCGGACCCGAGCCCCAATAAAGCATGGCACCTCTCCGCCCCCTGGGCGGCCACTATATTCTAAGCCTCTTCGTGAATCGTGAAAAGACGAACGATTTCGAATTCTTTGTTGCCGGCGGGAGTGACCACCTGGACCTCGTCGCCGACCTTGCGATTGAGAAGCGCGCGGCCGATGGGTGAAGTGGTGGAGATCATTCCCTTTTCAACGTCGGCTTCCTCGCTGCTGACGAGCTTGTATTCGATTTCCAGGCTCTTCTGGATATCCATCACGATGATGCGCGAGCCATAGCCAGAGCGGTCTTTCGGAATATTGCTGAGGTTCAACATGCCGAGGTCGCCCATGCGCTTTTTGAGGTGACCGATTTTGGCGTTGACGAAACCCTGGCGTTCCTTGGCGTATTTGTACTCTGCGTTTTCAGAAAGGTCGCCATGCGCGCGGGCGATGGCGATCTCCTTGGGGAGGTCGACGTTGAGCTCGTGCTCCAGGGAATCGATTTCCTGCTGGAGCTTCTTTTTGATTTTGGCAAGTGGGTCAGACATAGTTTTCCGCGTCAGAGAAAAAGGATGCGGAATCCGGCGACGCCGGACTCCGCATGGAACATTATAGATGGGGGAGAAATGCGGAGACAAGAGGGAAAGGGAGGCCGGGGAGGGCCGACTGGCGATAAGTCATTTATATCCATCGAGTTAGATTCGATTTGAGGGATTTAACGGACGAGCAATTCGACAGTTTGGGAAACGGTATTTCCGGCAGCATCCTTAATGGAGAGCGTGTAGGTGGTGGTTTTGCGAGGAGAGAGATTCAGGCAACGGGTGTGGGAAGGCCAGACTCCGCCGACAGGAGGATCGAGAGTGACGGTCTTGGCGTTGGCAACGTCGTAGCACAGTTGGGCGGTTTCGCCGGGGTGGATCGAGCGAGGGGAGACGTAGAGGCCGCGGATGGCGAGTTCGGAGCCGCCTAGTTGCTCCACAGCAAGGCGATCTTCTTCGCGACGCTGCTCGGTCTGGCGCTCTTCCATTTTGCGCTGGTACTGGCGGTTGGATTCGTAGCGCGCATAGAGAATGTAGGAGACGTAGAGAAGCACGCAAATAATCACAAGGGAAGAATAGAGAAAGGGATTCTTGAAGGGGGATTTAGGGGGAACCGGAGTTTCGGGAATCATGGGGCTACCAGGGCCTTGTTCAAGAGGCTTCGAAATCTAATTTTAACCGGAATCGGAGCAGAACCAAAGGGGCCAGCTTGGCGATTCCAGTGCTCGCCTGATCTGGGATTATCGCTTAGACTTTTCCATCGAGATGACACGAATTTCCAGACGCGGGATGATCCGGCGGGTTGCTTCGGGGATGGCCGGCGCTTCCCTGGCGGCTGCCCCTCTTTTAGCTTCGGCTGGACAACTGAAAACCTCGAAACGCAGGGGAAGGATCCGGCAATCGGTTTCGCGATGGTGTTATGAAAAGATTCCGCTGGAGGAGTTGTGCGAAAAGGGAGCGGCGATGGGTTTGAAAGCCATTGACCTGCTGAACGAGGATGAGTGGGAAGTGCCGCGGCGGTACGGTTTGGTGTGCAGCATGGGGTATGGCGGAGGAGGAGAGATCCGGAGCGGAATGAATCGGGTGGAGAACCACAGGAAGATTGAGGAGGCATTGCGGAAGAGCCTGCCGCGGGCGGCAAAGCTGGGTGTGGCGAACGTGATTACATTTTCCGGGAATCGGGAAGGGATGCCCGACGAAGAGGGCGCGAAGAATACGATTGCCGGCCTGAATCGGATGAAAAAGATCGCGGAAGATCACGGAGTGACGATTTGCATGGAACTTTTGAACAGCAAGGTGGATCACCGGGATTACATGTGCGACCACACGGCCTGGGGAGTGCGGGTGATGGAGGCGGTGAATTCGCCGCGGGTGAAACTGCTGTTTGACATTTATCACATGCAGATAATGGAGGGCGATCTGATCCGGACGATCACAGAAAATATCCAGTGGCTGGGGCATTTCCATACCGGTGGGGTGCCGGGACGGCATGAACTGGACGACACGCAAGAGGTGAATTGGGCGGGAGTGATGCGGGCGATCGCGGGAACAAACTACGCGGGGTATGTGGCGCACGAATTTATTCCGGCGCGGGAGCCGCTGCGTTCGCTGGAGGAAGCGGTTGAACTTTGCGACGTGTGAAGCGGGCGCTGGCCCGGTGGATTGGGACTTGCTAAAGATGGTGAGTCGGGCCATTTTAGATGCGCCGCAGTTCGCATTTTGAGGAATCGCAACGCTGAACTGAACTTACGCAGGTGGCATTGAAAGGATTTTACGTGCGACCAGAACCCCATTTGATCGACTACGCGATTATCCTCCTGTATTTCGCATTCGTGCTGGGCATCGGATTCGTGCTGAAGAAGTATATGAAGACGAGCACGGATTTTTTCCTTTCAGGGCGATCCATTCCGGCGTGGATTGCGGGACTGGCATTTCTTTCGGCGAATCTGGGCGCGCAGGAAGTGATCGGGATGGGAGCGAGCGGGGCGAAATACGGGATTTCGACTTCGCACTTTTACTGGATCGGCGCGGTGCCGGCGATGCTGTTCGTCGGGGTGTTCATGATGCCGTTTTATTACGGGTCGCGGGCGCGGTCGGTGCCGGAATACCTGAAGCTGCGGTTTGACGAAAAGACGCGGGGATTCAACGCCATTTCGTTCGCGGTGATGACGGTATTTTCGTCTGGCGTTTCGATGTATGCGATGGGGAAGCTGCTGCAGCTTTTGCTGGGATGGAATTTTACGGCGGCGATCCTGATTTCGGCGCTGATTGTGCTGGCGTATACGTT
>DATLVJ010000340.1:0-2223 GCA_035577585.1 Candidatus Limnocylindrales bacterium | reverse complement strand
CGGGGGCATCGGCGACCTGGAAGCCGCCTTTTTCGAGTTCGTAGCGGACGAGCACAACAATGTCGGGGTCGTCCTCGATAATGAGAATACGTTTCACAGGGAACCTTGCATGGGGAAGCAGTGGGGAGAGTGTACAGCAGGAAGGACAGGATAGGGAAGGGCGGGGGAAGAATAACGCGGAGTGCGGGGAGAGCGCAGACGTCGCGGAGAAGAGAAGAGAAGAGAAGAGAAGAGAAAGGCAAGCGGGCACGAATTATCGTACCCCTACAGGCGGGAACAGATTAGAAGGTGGGTTGGGCAATAAAGAAATTGAGGATGGGGGCGCGGGTTGTGATAGAAGGAATATTAATTCAACTCTTAGGGGACTCGGCGAGGAGTTGGCCGGGATGCGGGTGGAAGCTACGAGGCAAACCAGATGAATACTTTCCCAGTTCTGCTGGCGGCGCTCTGCGTGTACGCGATCGGATACCGGTATTACAGCGCGTTTATTGCGGCCAAGGCGCTGGCGCTGGACGACCGGCGGCAGACGCCCGCGCACACTTATGAGGATGGGCATAACTACGTGCCGTCGCCAAAGTGGGTTTTGTTCGGACATCACTTTGCGGCGATTGCGGGAGCGGGGCCGCTGGTGGGGCCGACGCTGGCGGCGCAGTTTGGATTTGCGCCGGGATTTTTGTGGATATTGATCGGCGCGGTGCTAGCGGGATGCGTGCAGGATTTCATCGTGCTGGTGGCTTCGGTACGGCACAAGGGAAGGTCGCTGGCAGACGTGGCGCGGACGGAGGTGAGCGAGTTCACGGGACTGGTGGCGATGTTCGCGGTGCTGCTGATTTTGCTGGTGACGCTGGCGGGATTGGGAGTGGTGGTGGTGAATGCGCTGTCGAACAGCCCGTGGGGAGTGTTCACGATAGGGATGACGATTCCGATCGCGCTGCTGATGGGATGGTTCATGTTCAAGAGCACGCCGGGGCAGATCAAGGTGGGAGTGCCGAGCACGGTCGGCGTGGCGCTGTTGCTGGCGAGCGTGTGGGGCGGGCATTGGTTTGCGGGGACGGCGTGGGCTTCTTCGCTGGCGTTTACGCCGCACCAGATCACCTGGCTGATGGCGATTTACGGATTCGTGGCGTCGGTGCTGCCGGTGTGGCTGCTGTTGGAGCCTCGGGATTATTTGTCGACGTACGTGAAGCTGGGAACGATCGCGCTGCTGGTGGTTGGCGTATTCGTGGTGCATCCGGACATCAAGTTTCCGGCGTTTACGGAATTTGTGCACGGAGGCGGGCCAATCATTAAGGGGAAGCTGTTTCCGTTTTTGTTTGTGACGATTGCCTGCGGCGCGATTTCAGGATTCCATTCGCTGGTGAGTTCAGGGACGACGCCGAAGATGTTGAACAAGGAGACCGACGCGCGGTTCATCGGGTACGGAGCGATGGTGGCGGAGAGCCTGGTGGCGGTGCTTTCGCTGATCGCGGCCTGCTCGCTGTTCCCGGGCGATTATTTCGGGATCAATGTTCCGGCGGAAGCGTTCGCGAAGTTGGGGCTGCATACGGTGAACCTGGACCTGTTCTCGAGCGAGGTGGGAGAAAAGCTGGCGGGCCGGACGGGCGGAGCTGTTTCGCTGGCGGTGGGAATGGCGCAGATTTTCCGGGGGATTCCGGGGATGACACGGCTGATGGGCTACTGGTATCACTACGCGATCATGTTTGAGGCGCTGTTTATATTGACGACGATTGATACCGGGACGCGCGTGGCGCGGTACGTTTTGCAGGAACTGATGGGCAAGGTGCACAAACCGTTTGCAAATCATGCGTGGCAGCCGGGAAACATGATCACCACGTTTTTTGTGGTGCTGGGGTGGGGCTACCTCATCTACACGGGGAATATTTCGACGCTTTGGCCGTTGTTCGGAACGGGGAACCAGTTGCTGGCGACGATTGCGCTGGCGGTAGGGACGGCGTTCCTGATCAACATGGGGAAGGCGAAGTATGCGTGGGTAACGGTGGTGCCGATGCTGTTTGTCGGGACGACGACGCTGACGGCGGGAGTGCTCTCGATCAAGTATATTTTCTGGCCGCTGACGAAGAAGCCGGGATTCGTGTTTCAGGGCTACCTGGATTCGGCGTTGATGGCGATCTTCGTGACGGGGGTGGTGCTGGTGCTGCTGAATGTGGCGCGGCGTTGCTGGAAGACATTGCATGGGGAGCCGATACCGAAGGAGGCGTTTGG
>DATLVJ010000339.1:0-3016 GCA_035577585.1 Candidatus Limnocylindrales bacterium | reverse complement strand
ACAGAATTAGATGTGTGTTGGGGTTCAGTGGAAATTCCATAGTAGAGAACCTGCGATTAGAGTACCGATGACAGCGCCGCCGTAGCACGCGACGGCGATGACTTCGTTCAAGTGTTTGATTTGGAGGCCGTCGTACAGGGTGTAACGGATGCGATGGGCGGCGTGGAAAAGCGGGACGGAGCAGAGAACGAAAAGGTAGAGACGGACGAGGGGGAGGCGGACGATGTCGATGGCGGTGGTGTACTCGGCAGCTTGGAACATGCGGAGTGGGGTGGCGATTCCGAGGAAGAAGAGTTGAATTGGAACGAGGAAAGCGGCGACGACACCGCCGGCGCTGAAGAGGATCCAGAGGAGGGGTTCGATGCGAAGTTTGGTGGGTTGAGGGTCCATTTCGCGCTCCGTCCTTTCAGGCTCGCAAGAGAAGCCAGGCAATTACGGCTGAAATCACAAACCAAGCGACAAAATTGGGGCCTGAAATCATGAAGCCGGGGACTTTCTTGCCGCCGACGCGGATGGACATGGCGCGGGCGGAAAGATTGAACCAGGTGATGGAATGAAAAATGACGAAGAAGAGGCTGAGGACGTTGAGCGCGAGGACGAAGGGATTTTTCAGGAAGCCGAGAAAAACGGCATAGGATTCCGGGCCGCGGGAGAGGGCGTAAATCTGGAAGAGCAGTTCGACGACGAAAATGGCGATGAAGACGCTGCTGATTTCGCGCAGGACGAAGCGGAGATACTCCCAGCGCTGTAGCCACCAGTAGGTGGAGACACGTTTGCGATACCAGCGCGGGTGGTTGAGGGTGTAGGGAGGCGTGGCGGCTGTGAATTTCATGTTCCAGTCCTCACTTTCCAGTCCTCATTTTCCACCCCAGGGCATGACGACGGATTTGACCCAGTCGAGCGCGGCGGTGAGTTTGTATTGCTGGATGGCGCCGGCCGGGTCGACGTGTTTTGGGCAGACACGGGTGCATTCACCGACGAAGGTGCAGCCCCAGATAGCGTCGTGCTGTGAGAGAACGGGGAAGCGGTCTTTGGCGCCCTGATCGCGCGAATCGAGATTGTAACGTTGCGCGAGAGCGATGGCGGCGGGGCCGGAGAAGAGGGGATCGAGGCCGTAGACAGGGCAAGCGGCGTAGCAGAGCATGCAGTTGATGCACATGCTGTACTGCTTGAAGGCTTCGAGCTCTTCGGGAGTTTGCAAATATTCGCCTTCGGAGACTGGCTTTTCTTCTTTGCGGATTAGCCAGGGCTTCATTTTCTGGAGCTTGCGCATGAAGTCGTTCATGGCGATGACGAGGTCGCGGACGACGGGAAAATTGCGAAGCGGTTCGACGCGAACCGGGGCAGGGGCGTAGTCGGCGAGGAAGGTGGCGCAGGTGAGTTTGGGCTCGCCGTTGACGAGCATGCCGCAGCTGCCACAGATGCCCATGCGGCAGGACCAGCGATAGGTGAGCGAGCCGTCCTGCTTGTCTTTTATGTAGTTGAGCGCGTCGAGGACGACCCAGTCCTTGCGGTAGGGAACTTCGAAGGTCTGGAAATGCGGAGCGGGGTCGGACTCCGGAGAGTAGCGCGAGACTTCGAGTTTGATGGTGTCGGGCATGATGTCCTAACTTGCGCCGGTTTTCTGCGCGGACTGTCCGTAAACACGTTCGCCGGGAGGCCACCGCGTGATTTTGACGGGGAGATATTCGACGCGGGGGCGTCCGTCGGCGGCGCGGAAAACGAGGGAATGGGCGAGAAATTTTTCGTCGTTGCGCTTGGGAAAATCGCTGCGCTGGTGAGCGCCGCGGGATTCGGTGCGGAGGAGGGCAGATTGGACCATGGATTCGGCGACGTCGAGCATGAAGGAAAGCTCGAGGGCGGCGACGAGATCGGTGTTGAAGGTGAGGGAGTGATCGTCGAGGGCGAGATTGTCGGAGCGCTCCTGAAGCTGGCGAAGAGTTTTTGCGCCGGCGGCGAGAGAGGATTCGGTGCGATAGATTCCGGCGCTGGATTCCATGGTTGACTGCATCTCTTCCCGGAGGTTGGAAATGCGTTCGCGGCCGGTGGTGTTGCGGAGGAATTGGTTTTCGATGCGGCGCTGCTCGTCGAAGGCCTGCGCGAGGATGGAATTGGAGATGGGCTTCGCGGTGGAGGCGAATTCGGCGGCGGCTTTTCCGGCGCGGGCGCCGAAGACGAGAAGTTCGGGCAGGGAATTGGAGCCGAGGCGATTGGCTCCGTTGATGCTGACGCAGGCGACTTCACCGGCGGCGAAGAGGCCGGGGAGAGGAGTGGCGCCGTTGATGTCCGTGCTGACGCCGCCCATCATGTAGTGAATCACGGGGCGGACGGGAACCATTTCGTGGACGGGATCGACGTTTTGATATTTGGTGCAGAGTTCGCGGACGAAGGGGAGCTTTGAATTAATTAATTTTTCGCCGAGGTGGCGGAGATCGAGATGGACTACGGGGCCGTAGGGACCGTCAATGGTGCGGCCCTTTTCCTGTTCTTTCACGAAGGCCTGAGAGAGGCGATCGCGAGGGCCTAATTCCATGGAACGTAGGACGGGTTTTGCCGTGGGCGTACCGAGATTGTAGTCCTGCAAATAGCGGTAGCCGTCTTTGTTGACGAGGTAGCCGCCTTCGGCGCGAGCGGCCTCGGTGATGAGGATGCCGGTGAAAGGGAGGCCCGTCGGATGATACTGAATGAATTCCATGTCCTTCAGCGGAGCGCCGGCGCGATAGGCGAGGCCCATGCCGTCGCCGGTCTTGATGCTAGCGTTGGTGGTGAAGGGAAAAACGCGGCCGCAACCGCCAGTGCAGAGGATTACGGATTTGGCGGTGATGGCCTGAATTTTGCCGGACATTAATTCGATGGCGACAACGCCCTGGACGCGGCCATCGTCGACGAGGAGTTTGGTGACGAACCATTCGTCGTAGCGGAAGATGGCGTTGTACTTCATGGTGGTTTGAAAAAGGGTGTGCAGCATGTGGAAGCCGGTCTTATCGGCGGCGAACCAGGTGCGCATCTTTTTCAT
>DATLVJ010000338.1:0-3699 GCA_035577585.1 Candidatus Limnocylindrales bacterium | reverse complement strand
CCCAGGCCAATCTGCAACTCGCGGGAATTACCAATGACCGCTATCAAGCGATGTTTCAAAAGCACGCCGTTTCTCAACAGGACGCCGACAACGCCGCCGGCACTTACGCAGCGAACAAAGCAATCGTCGACGCGGACATGGCCAGCGTGCGTCACTATGAAGCGCTGGTTTCTTTTGAAAAGGTCTATGCTCCGTTTGATGGAGTAATCACCGCGCGTAACACCGACATCGGCGACCTTATCAATGCTGGCAGCAGTTCGGGACCTAAGACTGATCTTTTTCACATTGCGCAAACTGGGACTTTGCGCGTCTATGTCAACGTCCCCGAGGAGTATTCGCGGAGCATTCGAGCCGGAAAAACAATTGCAAACATCGTGCTCGCGGAATTCCCCGGCCAGAAGTTCCCCGGAAAGGTCGTTCGTACATCCGAAGCTATCAATGGGACTACTCGCACACTTCTGACAGAAATTGATCTTGCCAACCCGGACAACACTCTCCTTACCGGCTCATATGCAGAAGTGCATCTAGGCGTCCCTTCCGAAAACAGCACATTCCTGATTCCGGTCAATACTTTGATCTTCCGGTCGGAACATTTACAAGTCGGCGTTGTCAAAAACGGGAAAGTCGTGCTTACGGAAATAACTGCGGGCCACGACTTCGGGGCGGAGATCGAAGTCGTGGCTGGGTTGAAATCGGATGATCTTGTGGTCGTGAACCCGCCAGATTCTCTTGTCTCCGGACAAGAGGTAAGCGTCGTGCAAGCGTCTTTGCCGGGGGATTCGCAATGAAACTCCTGCAGGCAATGGTTTGGAACTATGACGCAGGCCGAACCGGGGGTTTAGTCCTGTTCCTTGCTGCACTTTTTTCACTTAATGGTTGCGCCGTGGGGCCTAAATACAAAACTCCAACAACCTTGACGCCCCCCACTTACAAGGAATTGGGAAGCTGGAAAACCGCCGAGCCCAGCGATCAAAACCTGGGTGGAAACTGGTGGGAGATTTTCAACGATTTGCAGCTCAATGTGCTCGAGCAACAAATCAACGTGTCGAATCAGAATCTGAAAGCAGCGGTCGCGCAATACCAGCAGGCCCGGGCAACACTGCGATACAATCGCGCCGATTACTATCCGACCCTTACCGCCGATCCTACAGCAATTCGTGAGAAGTTCTCCGAAAATCGCCCGGCGTCGAGTACAGCGATCCGGGGCGTCACGTTTAGCGAATTCACTGTGCCTCTCAATCTGTCGTACCAGGTAAACGCCTGGGGCCGGGTAAGCCGCAATGTTGAGTTCTATCGTGAGCAAGCCCAAGCCAGCGCCGCCGATCTTGCAGTGGTAAATCTGAGCATGCACGCAGACCTCGCCGTGGATTATTTTGCCGCACGCACACTGGATGCCGAGGAAAAGTTACTTCAGAACACGGTTGCCCAGTACGAACAGGCCCTGCAACTCAATGAGGAACGATATCGGGGAGGGTTAGCTTCCGAAGTGGAGGTGGAGCAGGCTCGGACGATCCTTGAAACCACCAGGGCTCAGCTTATCGATGTAGGTGTTGCCCGGGCTCAATACGAGCACGCAGTTGCTGTCCTGATTGGCAAGCCACCCGCTGACTTCAGCCTTCCGCCGTTGCCCATAACCGCTCCGCCTCCCCGCATCCCTGTCGGAGTCCCTTCCGAACTCCTCGAGCGGCGGCCCGATATTGCGGCTGCGGAGCGCCGCGTTGCCTCTGCCAACGCGCAAATTGGGTTGGCCAAGTTGGCCTACTACCCGGTGATTAACCTTGTTGCTTCGGGAGGATTTGACAGCGCCGGGCTTGGGACGCTGTTTCAGGGGCCAAGCGCCATCTGGGCCATCGGAGCTTCCGCTGCGCAAACGATTTTTGACGGTGGCCGGCGGCGCGCCATCTCGGACGAGGCCAAAGCCGGTTACGATTATTCAGTGGCCAACTATCGCGAGACTACACTCGCCGCTTTCCAGCAGGTGGAAGATAACCTTGCCTCCCTACGAATTTTGGAAAATGAAGCGACAGTCCAAGCCACTGCAGTCGACGCCGCCAAACGATCATTGGCTCTGTCAGAAACTCGATACGAAGGAGGAGTTACTAGCTACCTTGAGGTGATTACCGCTCAAAATGCCGCACTAACCAATGAAGTGACAGCTGTAAATATTTTGGGCAGGCAAATGGCCAGCGCAGTTTTGTTGATCGAAGCCCTGGGGGGTGGATGGGACCGGGCTAACATCCCACAACACCCGGAATGCTGTCGCAAGCAAACAAGCACTTCAGACTAATACCAGTAAAGCGGGCCACAGAATCTGCACCCAGAGCACGGAATGTTACTAAGCTCAACGATGGCAGGAAATTCCATTAGTAACGAGAGGCAAACCATTCGGACGAAAAACGCGCCATACGTAGAAGTGCGTCCAGCGATGGCTGCCGAAGTGCGCAGCTTGATGTCCTACGGAGTGATGTGCAGCGTCACCGACTCTAGCAAGGCTTTGATACCATTCCAGACAATCTGCGCACCTATACAGACTAGAAGAAATGACGAGAGTTTTATCATCACAGACATCCCCGTCTGGCCTAGGACCCGCGCTAGTCGGTCAGCGAATCCGTAACATAGAAAAATACTCGACGCCACCAGTGCCGAGCCGACGAGGGCCGCCAAAATCATTAAAGGATTGAGCGCGTGGCTATGCGCAGCATTTGCGCCTAAGGTGATCGCGACAGAAATTGAGCCCGGGCCGACCGTTAACGCGTGAGGATCACTGGGCCATAGTTGACCTGACAGGAAAAGGCGGCCACGTTCGAACCGTACCTGTTCCTGATTGGGTCACGCGAACAATCGGTGAGTGGATCACCGCAGCCGGCATAAGCAGTGGCAGACTATTTCGATGTGACCGGGTGGTCTGGCATGTTGTTAAAGACTACGCCGCAAAGCTCGGCTTGCCTCAGTTGGCGCCACATGATCTCCGCCGCTCTTGTGCGCGCCTGTGCCAGGTTGCTGGCGGCGAGCTGGAGCAGATCCAATTTCTGCTCGGACATGTTTCGGTCCAGACAACTGAGAAATATCTCGGATGCAAGCAGCGAATCCGAAACGCAGTCAACGATCGCATCGGTATCGAACCCTCATCTTGAAATAGATCAATTTGCAGCACAGGGACGAATAGCCGACTTCTCGGCCAAGTGGGCGTGGCAACATTTTTGACGCCGAGTAAAATTAGGTGGCCGTCGCCCCTAGCAAGTAGTTTCAGAAAAGTCTCAAGCAAGCCGTTTGTTGATTATCACCTCGTTGGAACCTCACTCTAATCGGCCTAGCGAACTTCGACGATTACGAGGGATACGTCGTCGGAGAGGGGGCCATGCCTCCAGGTTGTCACACCGTTCAGGATTGCCTGCTTTAACTCCCGGATTGGCCGTTGTGCCGATTCGAGGATCAACGCTTGAAGGCCTTCGACGCCGAGCATGTCGTCGAAGCTGTTGAAGACCTCGACCAGTCCGTCGGTGAAGAGAATCAGACGGTCCCCCTTGGCCAGATCAATTTCGTTCACCGACTCCGACGGGGCTATCTCCGAAAGCGAACCGAGTATACCGCTCTGGGAATCAAGCAGCCGGAGTACGCCATTGGAGGCGAGTATTGCTGGTGGATGGCCCCCGCCGGCAAACTCAACGTGCCGCCCTTGCTGAGAAAATCGCGCTGGCG
>DATLVJ010000337.1:0-4122 GCA_035577585.1 Candidatus Limnocylindrales bacterium | reverse complement strand
CTCTGCCGGACGGCGAAAGGCGCTATCAGAACGACATTTACGGCCGCACCACCACGCACATGAGCCCCGATGAGATCCACCGACTGGGCCTGCGCGAAATCGAACGAATTCAATCGGAGATGCTGGTGATTGCCAAGAAGGAGGGATTCGCGGATCTCGCTTCTTTTCGCGCGTCGCTGAAGACCAACCCTAAATACAAACCCACATCCGCGGACCAGATTCTGGATGACTTTCGCCGCTACATAGCGCAAATGGAACCCAAGCTTCCGAACTTGTTCACTCTGCTGCCGAAATCGCCCGTAACGGTCGAAGCGATTCCCGCGTTTCAGGCGGCGGCCGCAACGCATTACGTCACCGGCACTCCCGACGGCAAGCGGCCTGGCCGCGTCGTTGTGGCTACGTCGAATTTCGCCGAGCGCTCGCTGGTGGACGATGAAGCCATCGCTTACCACGAAGGCGTTCCCGGCCATCACATGCAGCTTTCCGTGCAGCAACAGCTTACCGGCCTGCCCAAGTTTCGCCTGCACGGGCTGGGTTTCAATGCATACACCGAAGGCTGGGCGCTCTATTCCGAGCAACTCGGCAAAGAGGTTGGCTTTTATCAGGATCCGGTTTCCGATTACGGACGACTCTCCTCGGAACTTTTCCGCGCCGTGCGGCTGGTTGTGGACACCGGAATCCATTCCAAAGGATGGACGCGCGATCAGGTGGTCGATTTCTTCCGCAAGTCGGGCGCCGTGGATGAGCCAACCATTCAATCGGAAACCGACCGCTACATCGCGTGGCCGGCACAGGCCCTGAGCTACAAGCTGGGCCAGCTCAAGATTCGCGAGCTTCGCGAACGCGCCAAAAAAGAGTTGGGTGCCAAGTTCGACATTCGCGCGTTCCACGATCAAATCCTCGACGGCGGGACTCTGCCCCTCGACATGCTCGAGGCCCGCACTGACAAGTGGATTGCCCAACAGAAAGCCAAGTGACGCACCTACAATCGTCTGAATAGGCAGAAAACCCGCTGCGATCTCGGGCCGGGCCGTTGCCTTTTGGGTAGTGGGTCAGTTTGAGGTTTGCCATTCAAACACATTGTGACAAATCATCCAAATTGTGGGATAGAATCCCCGCATGAGAGTCTTTTGGCATAATGGCGCTTTGATGATCGAACCTGAAGATGCTAGGGAAGTTCAACTGCTCACAGAGCTAACTAAGAATATAAAGTTTGATAGTCCATCGGGGATGCAAAATCGCATCCCCTCCGGCACTAGCGCCTCAGGCGGCGAGGGCTTGTTTGAGTTGCTCGCTGGTCACGAAGAGACCCGTCCAAGCGGCTTCGCCAGTAAGGCCAACCACCAAAAGAAGGTCCTTCGCATCAATAAACTGCTGTAGATAGTTTCGAATCTGCTCTGCACTGTAATTCGTTCTCAACACCCATTTCGAATAGAGGACATGCAAAGCACCCAAATTGCGTAGCGCATTGAGCAAGGGTTCATAGCTCTCGCCACGCTTTTCCAAATCATAAACAATCATGTATTTCTTCATTTTAGATACACCATTCCTTTGTGCGTCCAAGACGCGGAAGTGCTAAGGCACACAGACGAGTGCACCCTAACGGTTAATGTTTTTCCGCTTGACAGGGGGGTAAGATATCCCTAGAATGGTGTTGTCTAGGCACCATTCCCTATCAATGGGAGCATTTGAAAGCCTCACTCGCCAAAGTGAGGCTTTTTGTCATTACAGCGACCACGTTCTACCACAAAAAGCCTTAAGAATCAAGTATTTTCTACACGGTCTATTCACTTTTTCTTCGCTTTTTGCTTTTCCTTTGCCTTTCATGCCGCCCTTTCATCGACCTATACTGGCCGCGATAACTTGAGCTTGCCTAGCTTGAGTCAGGCGATCCATGATGGTAGCATTGTACATTAAACGGCAACATATTGTCAATGGAAATTTTCATATTTTGACAGCGCGGCAAGAAAGTACTTGACAAAGTATCGCCAATCCACGTAGTATTTGACCGTCGGTTGATTACCGACATAAGGAGAAACGGTGGAGGGTGACAACATGGGTCTAAACGCTTACCCAGTGATTGACCCGACTATTAGGCATGTAGGGGTTAGCAAGCTGAGGGAGATGAACGCAACCGCTCTAAAGGAGACAGAGGACACGTTTGTAATTCAGGACAACAATACGCCATTGGCCGTTTTGCTGACATATGAAAAATTCTTGATTATGCAGCAAAAGCTGATGTCGGTGATGAACACGCTCGATCTTCTGACCGAATCCAAGGAAATTGCTGGCGTTTTGGCTGGCATACAGGAGATGAACGCTGGACGGGCGCGGCCTCTTGCAGATATTGAGGCCGATCTGGAAAAGGGCAAATAAATGAGTAAGCCTCGTAAGGGTCGCCGAAAGCCGGAGTCAAAGAAAATTCGCCCCGTAGCTCCGCCTTCGGCACCATACGAGGTTGAAATTATTCCTTCCGCCGAGGCGGTATATAGAACGCTTTTTCAGAACATGAAAGATGCAGAGGCGCGAGGAGAAAAATCCAGCAGCCATCACACCAAGTTTAGGATGGTACAGGAAGCCATAAAAACCATTATTCCACGCAATCCTATCGATAAGTCGTTTGGCCTCTCCGGCCCGCTTTCAAGTTATTTCAGAATCAAAAAAGGACGCATGCGCATCTGTTGGGCAGCTTCTTCTGAGACGAGGAAGGTGACAATTCTATTTATTTCGGAAACTCTTAGAAAAGAAGGCGACCAGAACGATCCCTACGTTATTTTTACCAGGATGGCGATGTCCGGCGATTTCGACAAATTCCTGGGTTCAATGGGATTGCCAACGCCACCGCGAAGCTTTGCAGCTGCCGCAGGAAACTACCAAGTACAATAAATCTAACCGTTAGTAGCCTTGCTCGTGATTCGCGCCGCGATCTGATTCACGTCAGGTTTCGGCGATTTCTTCTTCTTTGGAGGACTTCTTCTTGCTTTCTTTTTCGCCATGTAAGGAAGATGGCGTAGACTTATCATTTTGATAAGCCCCGTGAATTTCAAACTGACCCACTCCCGCCGTTTAGGGCTGCTTGTCGGGGTTGCGGGGGAGCGCCTATAATTGAGTGTTAGCGAATCAGGAGGGAAGTGTTATGGCGACTGCCGAAGCGAAACTGCATGTAGCTGAGTTTACGAACGAGCCGTTTATTGATTTTTCAAACGCGGAGAACCGCAAGCGGATGGAAGCGGCGCTGGCGAAGGTGAAGGCGGAGTTCGGGCACGAGTACCCGATGTGGATCGCCGGGCAGAAGGTCATCACGACAGGGAAGAAGAAGTCGACAAACCCGTCGCGGCCTTCGGAAGTGATTGGGGTTTTCCAGGACGCGTCGAAGGAGCAGGCGGCGCAGGCGGTGGAGGCGGCGAACAAATACTTTGATGTCTGGAAGAAGGTGCCGGCGGAGACGCGGGCGAAGTACCTGTTCAAAGCGGCGCAGATTGTGCGCGAGCGGAAGTTTGAGCTGGGCGCGCTGGTTTGCTTTGAGGTAGGCAAGAGTTGGATTGAGGCGGACGCGGACGTCGCCGAGACGATCGATTTTTGCGAGTACTATGGGCGCGAGATGTTGCGCCTGGCCGAGCCGCAGAAGCTGACGCCGATGCGCGGCGAACGGAATTACATGGTGTATATCCCGCTGGGCGTGGGCGCTGTGATTCCTCCGTGGAATTTCCCGATGGCGATTATGGCCGGGCTGGTGGTGTCTTCGCTGGTGACGGGAAACACGGTGGTGCTGAAGCCGGCGGCGGACTCGCCGACAATTGCGGCGAAGTTCGTGGACATTCTGCACGAAGCGGGCGTGCCGAAAGAAGCAGTGCAGTTTCTGACCGGGTCGG
Organism: Candidatus Limnocylindrales bacterium; assembly: GCA_035577585.1. Classification (GTDB taxonomy): domain Bacteria; phylum Acidobacteriota; class Terriglobia; order Acidiferrales; family UBA7541; genus Acidiferrum. Next base: position 250 of record DATLVJ010000337.1, on the reverse strand, counting down.
GCGCGGTGATCGGCGACGTGATTGTGCAGCATCCAAAGACGCGGTACATCGGGTTCACCGGATCGAAGGAAGTGGGCCTGCGAATCGCCGAGCTGGCGAACAAGCCGCAGCCGGGGCAGATCTGGATCAAGCGCACGGTGCTGGAGATGGGCGGCAAGGACGGCATGATTGTGGACGACGAGGCCGACATTGACGCAGCGGTGGAGGGAACGGCGCAGGCGGCGTTTGGATACCAGGGGCAGAAGTGCTC
>DATLVJ010000336.1:0-4736 GCA_035577585.1 Candidatus Limnocylindrales bacterium | reverse complement strand
AGACGCAATGTCCACAAACGTTTCTCCATCGGCCGCATCCGGGCAGGAGAGCTACATCGTCACGGAAGGAAAAAAGCGCGGGTCCACACGGGAAGTTCGGGACGAAGCCGCGTACGACCGCTTTTACACCGTGCTGAAGGTGCACGCGGGCGACGCGATTCTGACCGACAATTGGCATACCAACGAAGTCTTCAGCCACTTGCGCAACAACTTCGAAGGCATCACCTTTGCCATGCGCACGCTGGAAGCCTGGGGCGCGATGATTGAGAGCGATAACCGCGCTTACTATACCGCCGGCGGACGCGTGTGGGTGCTGGACCTGGAGGCCTGCGCAAGCAAGAAGGCGCGGCTGCCGGGCACCGGCAAGGGCTAGCGAATTGCCGAAACGCATTTTGTTGATTGACGACACGCCTGAGATCGCGCAGTTGCTGACGTATGCGCTGCGCGATCACGGCCATGAAGTTTTCGCCGAGGGCTACACGGACTCGGTCAACGAGTTGATTCGCGATTTGAAGGCGGACGCGCTGGTGCTGGATTGTTCGACGTTTGACATGAGCGAATCTTTGTTTGACATCGTGCGCCATAACCCGGAATACGCGGAGCTTCCGATCGTGATTATCAGCGATACCCCGGAGAAGGCCGACGCCAGCCTGACCAAACGCAATGCCCAGAAAGTTTTGCTGATCCCAAAACCCTTCACCGGCTCGCAAGTGGCGCGGGCTCTTGCCGACCTGCTGGGATAATTAACTATGCCTCTGTGGAGCATGGACGAGTGGCAGTACGTCGAGCGCGAGGTCGTCACGGACCCGAAAGACCGGCAGTGGACCGTGGCGCTGATGGACGTACTGGGACAGACCGGCGATCCTGAAGTTCCGAACAAGTTGCTGGAAATGCAGTACGCCTCTGGACGGTATTACACGCTGATTTATTCAGCCAGCGGCGCGGTGCAAAGGGAGCGCGGTTACGCCACGCTGGCGGAGGCGACGCAAGCGTTTGAAGATATGCGCATCGCTGTGATTGACGGCAGCCTGGATCCCTCACAGCCGGTGTTCCGGCAAGATCTGGAAGACTAAAGCCTGGAAAGAGTTCGAGCGTTTCGATTGGCCCGGCCTCACCTGCCGGGATTCAGATCCCTCATGATTAAATTCAAGACTTGCCCGGCGATGCGCGCATCGCGCTCGGTCACCGCGATGGTCTGACTGTTCGCGTTGTTATCGCGGTATGCGCGTGCAACCGCCGGCAGACGAGCGCAGCCACCGCGTATCAAGCTCACTTTTTCAGCGACAGAAATCCGCTCCTCGAAAGACCAATCAGCGATCTTCCCTGCCGGCGCTCCAGACGCCGCTAGTTCCGTTGAGCCTTTGTGCTCGAGCGCGTCGGTGATGAGGGATTCCAGGATTCCGCATGAGGTGCGCATCGCCAGATCGAACTCGCCCTGTTCCATCGCTTGCTGGCTATCCGTGAAAGCCTGTTCGACGACCTGACGCAATTCAGCATTGTGAACAAACTCGAAACGGCGGGGCGGCACATCCGTCGACGCGATCATTACCGGTCCGCCGTCCTTCCGGGAAAGCGCGGCCACTCCCTGGGTCAAGACATCCAGTAGGCGCTGGACAATCTCCTCTGGTGCGGCTCCTTCCGTGGCGTTGCCCGTTGCCGAACGCATCAGGAAGGCCTCGCTGAACGAGCGCGCGAGCCAATGGGCTTTGCTCCCGCCCGACAACTGATTGATGGCCACTCCGCACTCTTCCTGCCAAGCCCGCGTGGCGACAATCGCGGCGGGATTGGAAGAGTCCTTCGCCAGCGCGTCGCGAACCTGCTGGCCGCGGCGAATCAGGTGGTCGAGCCGGGATAAGTGGGACTTGATCTGAGCTTCCAGGCTTTCAGACATCAGCGATGGTTCTCCGGAAAGGGTGAAGCGCCGCCCCGACGGCACTTCCGAGAAGAAGAGAATGCGAAAAATAGCTTACACGTATGCAAGGAATCTCTTCTTGACAGCCTATAGGTACGGTGCTAGATTCCGTCCCGCCGCGAAGTGGTTCACTCACCGGACCAGTTTAACACGGTTCGGGAAAGTGGCCGCCGGGCGGAGTTGGGGGTGTAGCGCTGCGGCTGAAGGGGTAAACCGCAGCAATTCGCCGCCAGGAAATTTCCTGCGGTATCTGGTTCGGGAATATTCGCTAAAACGCAAGACCAGCTTCGCGCGTGTCGCGGATGCTGATGTCGATCGCTTCAGGAGAGAGATCGTTGTGGGGAAAGCGAAGAATCTCGGGCATTGCACCGTTCCGCTGAGATGTGGGCTCTCTGGACGGCCTCGCAGGTAAATTGGGGACTGGTTCGCGCACTACTTCCGCTGAAGTCAAAATGGAGGTTAGTCAATGGCTGCAACGCCAGAAGCTCTGATTCATCCCTCTCGGATCGTCAATCGCTGGGTTCAATTGATCGCCGGAATCATCGCGATGATGGCGATCGCCAATTTGCAATATGCCTGGACGCTTTTCACCAAACCAATCCAGGCCCACCTGCACGTTTCCCTGGTCGCGGTTCAGTGGACATTCACGTTGTTCATCCTTCTGGAAACCTGGCTCGTTCCGTTTGAAGGATACCTGGTCGACATCATCGGTCCCCGCCTGATGCTGGGAATCGGCTCGATATTCGTGGCACTCGGTTGGGTCGGCTCCGGTTATGCCGAGACCATCACACAGCTGTACATTTGGTACGCCGTGGGTGGCATTGGCGCGGGTATCGTCTATGGCGGGTCCATCGGAAACGCGCTGAAATGGTTTCCTGACCATCGCGGTCTCTGCGTAGGCCTGACAGCCGGGGCTTACGGCATCGGCACGGCGAGCACGATCACTCCCGTGGCCAATATGCTGAAAATTTCCGGCTACCAGCATACGTTCATCGTTTGGGGCATCATCCAAGGAGTGGTTGTCCTGGCTTGCGCGCTGTTCTTGGCGCGGCCGCCGGTTGGATGGACGCCGCCAAATTGGGCTGAAAAAGCGGCCAAGATCAAAGCCAAGATTAACACTTCAACCGTCAACCTGACGCCGTTCCAGATGCTTCGTCAGCCATCGTTCTACGTGATCTATTTGATGATGACGATGCTTGCGTTCGGCGGTCTGGTGGTTACGGCACAACTGAACCCGATGGCCTCGACCTACCATGTGGACAATGTCATCGTGGCGTGGGGGATGACCGCGCTGGTGATGGCGATCACAGTGGACCGGCTGTTGAACGGGTTAACCCGCCCGTTCTGGGGCTGGGTCTCGGACCACATCGGCAGGGAGAATGCGATCTTCTGCTCGTTCATCCTGGAAGCGGGCGCCGTGTTTGCGTTGCTGCAGATGATCGGCCATCCGGTCTGGTTCGTTGCCTTGTCCGGACTTTGCTTCTTCGCTTGGGGCAATATCTTTTCGTTGTTCCCGGCCATCACCGGCGACTTGTACGGAAGCAAGTGGGCCACGACAAACTACGGAGTCGTTTACACCGCCAAGGGGTTGGCTGCCGCGTTTGCGGGTCCCGGCGCGGCTTGGTTGTTTGCCAAAACAGGTTCCTGGAACAAAGTGTTCTGGGCCATGATCATTTGCGATCTGATTGCGGCGTTCATGGCGCTGCTCTGGCTGAAACCACTGGCTAAGCGCTCGGTTCAAGCATCCGATCGTGCGACTGCGCCGGCAGTCGATATGACCGCGCCTGCGAAGGCATAAACCGAGTCGCTTGGAGCGGCTCAAATTTGTTGCATTCCGCCTGGGGGCATCCGCTGCCTGGATGGGGAGGAATGCCTTTCTTCGCTTACACACATATATTAAGGATGCAGTTCGGCCGAGGGAACATGCCTTTACTCTGCCACAGCCATCACTATACTATTGCGAACGCAGGGCTTACTGAAAAAATTGCGCAGGGATTTGAGCTTCGTTAGAAGTTGCTGAAAAATGGCGCGCCCGGCGTGATTCGAACACGCGACCCTCGGATTAGAAGTCCGATGCTCTATCCAGCTGAGCTACGGGCGCCCTCCTTGAAATTTAGCACGATTCTGAGTGATTCGAACAGGCTGCGGCGCGGGTGTTGCAGGCTTAAACTGCTCCGCCCGGAAATCGTTTTTCCCCTCATCTGTACTTCCCTTCTTTCTGAAACCCTCCCGAATGCAAAGCGGGCAACCTTGACATCATTTCTATAACTGATACAAGAGAATTAACGGTCAAGCCAGTCGAGGCGAGCGCTAAAGGGTGAGGTACTTCTCTGGATGGTTTTGGCGTCGCGTTTCGTTGACAGAATACTCTCGCTGGCGCTCCTGCTGACGACCGGACTCGGCGGGATCCTTTTCTTTCTTCCACCTGCACTCCACGCTCAATCGACGAACGCCTCGCTGACCGGGCGAATTACGGACGCCAGCAAAGGGGTTGTGCCGAACGCGCTGGTCGTGGCGATTAACACCGGCACGCGTGTCCATTACGAAACGATTACCAATGCGACGGGAAGTTATTACGTTACTGATCTTCCGCCAGGCACATACCGGATTGAAGTGGAAAAAGTGGGGTTCAAGGCAGTCATCAAGTCGGACCTGGTTCTCCACGTCCAGGACGCCCTGGAAATTAATTTTGAGATGGTGCTCGGCTCGGCGTCAGAAAGCGTGACGGTGCGGGGCGGAGTTCCTCCACTGGACACGGAATCTTCGACGATCGGCACGGTGGTGGAACAGCGAAAGGTGAATGAGCTGCCGCTGAACGGCCGCA
>DATLVJ010000335.1:0-5989 GCA_035577585.1 Candidatus Limnocylindrales bacterium | reverse complement strand
AGGACGGCTCTGGGTACCCGGATGGGCTCAAGGGCGAACAAATTCCACTCACCGCGCGGATACTTCAAGTCACGGACATTTACGACGCGCTTACCACGGACAGGCCCTATCGCAAGGCGCTTCCCGTCGAAAAAGCCCTGGCCATTATGAGGGAAGAGGTAAAGCGCGGCTGGTGGGATGGTTCACTAGTGAATGAGCTGGAGGTCCTAGTTACCGAGTCAGCGGTGCAAGCAGCCGGAAGCAGGCTCAACCGTGCGCACTAGCCTCCTTCAGAATTGGCCGAGCAAAGGGTTCGATCTTCGCCGGCCATTCCGACGATCGACTTGTTGGATAAGGACGGCAAGCACTCTCGCCCTTTTGCTTTCGCTGCCGGTGGCGGGCCAGACGGCTCGGGCTCAGGCCGCACCAAACGCTCCTGTGGCGGAAGAAAATCTGAAGCGGCTGAGCCTCGAACAACTTGGCAGCATTGAGGTCACCACCGTTTCCAAGGACCCGCAGCAAGTCCTGAAGACACCCGCTGCGATCTTTGTCATCACGCAGGAAGACATCCGCCGGTCCGGGGCAACAAGCATCCCGGAGGTCCTTCGCCTGGCACCAGGTGTAGAGGTTGCACGCATTGATGCGGATCACTGGTCCGTCGCGATACGCGGGTTTGCCGGCCAATTCGCAAAGTCCCTGCTGGTCTTGATCGACGGCCGCAGCGTCTACACACCCCTCTTCTCGGGGGTGTATTGGGACGTCCAGAACGTTATGCTCGAGGACGTGGAGCGCATCGAGGTAATCCGCGGACCAGGTGGCACCATCTGGGGAGCGAATGCCGTTAATGGGGTGATCAACATCATCACAAAGAGTTCGGAGTACACCCGTGGCGTGCTGGCCACCCTTGGAGCCGGAAGCGTCGACAAGGGAACGGGCGGGGTCCGTTATGGAGGCTCGGCAAGAGAGAACTTCAACTATCGCATCTACGGTACGGGTGGGATTCGCGGACCGGAATTTCACTCCGACGCGAACGAATTCGATCGTTGGCGGATGGGGCAGATGGGCTTCCGAACGGATTGGAAGAGCGGCGAAAGAGACTCTTTTACCATCCAGGGCGATATTTACCGCGGAGAGAGCGGAGAAGGCGCCCTTATCGCTTCGTATTCTCCACCAGCCGAGACGGCGCGGTTCGGCAATGCGTACTTCTCCGGGGGTAATCTCCTGGCTCGCTGGCAGCACACGACGGGGGAAGGATCCGACATCCAAATTCAAACGTACTTCGACAGGACCAATCGGCAAGACTTCCAACTCGGTGAGACGCGCGATACGTTCGATATTGATTTCATCCAACATGTGCGCGTCCATGGCGATCAGGAACTAACCTGGGGCTTGGGCGCAAGAGTGAGCCCGAGCAATTTCATTCCGACATCGGACGGCGTCGATTTCTTCCCGCACGCCCAGACCGACAGCATCTACAGCGGCTTCGTTCAATATGAACTCCCGATCGTTAAAGACAAACTCATGCTGACGGCCGGAACCAAGCTCGAGCATAACAACTTCAGTGGTTTTGACTACCAACCGAGCATACGGTTGCTGTGGGCGCCAACTAACAAGCAGTCGTTCTGGGCTGCAGTCACACGCGCCGTGCGGACACCATCGCGAGTCGATCAGGATGTTCAGTTCGACATCTTCGTGACGGCAACGCCGACCACGCCGATCTTTTTCGAGATCACTGGCAATCCCAATCTCAAGGCGGAGCAATTGATCGGCTACGAGGCGGGATACCGCACACAGGTTCGGCGAAGTCTATACGTGGATTTTACCGCATTTTACAATGACTATAACGACCTGCAGAGCTACGGGGCACTCTCACTCGCCGAAGCCGGCAACCCAACGCGACTTCTCATCGTGTTGCCCTATGCCAACGGAATTAAGGGCCACACCATCGGAGCAGAAATCGCTCCCAATTGGAAGATTACCCACTGGTGGCAGGTGCGTGGCTCCTATTCGTACCTGCATATGGCGCTAGGCGACAAGGCGGGATACACGGACACAGGGAAAATACTCGGCCTCTACTTGGGATCGAGCCCTGGCAGTGTCGTGGGCTTTCAATCGTTCTTTAATTTGCCAAAACATTTCGAGTTCGATCAAACTTTCCGATACTCGAGCGCTCTTCCTGCGCAAGCCGTAGGCTCCTATAGCACAGTCGACGTCCGGTTGGGATGGCATTTTGGAGAAGGTCTCGATTTTTCGGTCGTCGGGCAGAACCTCCTGCAGCCCTCTCACGCGGAATTTTCAGGGGACCCTGGCCCGCTGGTCGGAATCAAGAGAAGCATCTACGGAAAAATAACCTGGAGAAGGTAACTGGTGCCGACATCCACGACGCGCTCCAGTAAGTCCGCAGCGGACCAATGCGCCACGCGCAGCTATGTTTCCAATCGGCGCCCCTTCGCCCGGCAGCGCGTTACCGCCGTTATGGTTATGTTGGCTCTTCTCTACATGCCCGTTCTCGAAGCCCAACAACAACCGAAAGTGTCCGAGTATCAAATCAAGGCCACTTATCTTTATAATTTCGGCCGATTTGTCCAATGGCCCCCCAACGCCACGGCCGCAAAAGGCGATTCGTTTTCTATCTGCGTACTTGGCCAGGATCCCTTTGGCCCAAGCCTTGATTCGACGCTTGCCGGTGAAACGCTGGACGGTAAACCGCTCGCGGCGAAGCGGATTTCAACGGCGCGAGACGCCGGGGAATGCCGCATCCTGTTCATCAGTTCGACAGAAGAAAATCATTTGAAAGACATACTCGCAGCGCTGGATGAATCGAGCATTCTCACCGTGAGCGACATCCCCGCCTTCTCCCGCCGGGGCGGCATGATCCAGTTCGTCCTGGAGGGCGGAAAAGTCCGTTTCGAGATCAATTTGGCAAAAGCGCAAATCGCCAAGCTGACCTTGAGTTCCGAACTCCTTAAGGTGGCGACCACCGTACGAAGGAACGTTCGAGAGGGGGGAGTATAGAAATGCTCGACCGCCAGAGCCATACAATCTCCCGGAGACTTACTTGGATGAACATGCTGGTCAGCGGCACTGCTCTCCTATTGGCATGCGCTGCGTTCATAGCGTATGACATGGCTACGTTCCAAGCGAACATTTTCCGGAATCTTTCCACACAGGCGCAAATTATTGGCGCGAATTCTGCATCCGCTCTCCTCTTCAACGATCAGAGGTCTGCTGAAAACACACTTTTAGCGTTGAACGCTTCCCCAGAAATCTTGTCCGCCAGCATTTACACCCCAGAGGGCCGGCTTTTCGCGGCGTATTCCCGCGACCAAGCAGGTCAGGTCCAGCCACTTCCTGCCATCCCTCCAGGGCAGACAGAAATCCACCGATTCAGGAACAAGGAGATCGTGCTGGTCCGTTCCATCGTGTTTCAAGGAAAGCCGACTGGGATCGTCTACATCCGGTCTGGCGTGGAGGAGTTGAATCGACGCCTGGAACGGTACGCCGGGATCGCTGCGATGGTCCTGCTGGCGTCCATGCTGGCCGCTTTGCTGGTTTCGTCCATCTTCCGGAAGGCCGTTGCGGAACCCATCGTGCGGTTGGCGGAGATTGCGAAGATTGTTTCGCGCGATAGGAACTATTCCCTCCGTGCGACGCCAACCCCCGGCGGAAGCGGCGAATTGTCCATCTTGATCGATGCTTTCAACGAGATGTTGGCGCAGATCCAGGAAAGCGAAGGAGCATTGCGGCAGGCTCACGACCAGCTCGAGCAACGGGTCAAAGAGCGCACCGCGGAGCTGGAAACCGCCAAGAAGGAGGTCGAAGAATTCTCTCATTCGGTGGTTCGCGCGAAGGAGGAGATTGAACGCGCAAGCAAATTCAAAGATCAATTCCTTTCCACGATGAGCCACGAGTTGCGCACCCCGCTCAACGCAGTCCTGGGCTTTTCCGACCTTCTCGCCGATGAACGTTATGGCCCGCTGAATGATCGCCAGCGACGCTATGTCGGCCACATACATACCGGCGGGAAACACCTTCTTACACTCATCAGCGATATTCTTGACCTTTCCAAAATCGAAGCCGGCAGAATGGAGCTCAACCGTGAGGATATGACGGTCGCGCCAGCATTTGCCGAAGTGATCAGTGCTCTCTCCCCCTTGGCGGAAAACAAATCGCAAGCATTGCTCCAGCAGGTTGAGACCGGTCTGCAAGTTCACGCTGACGCTACGCGGCTTAAGCAAGTGCTCACTAATCTTGTTGGCAATGCGATCAAATTCACACCCGAGGGTGGCCATATCGAACTGGCCGCGCGGCGAGTGGACAACCAGGTCAGAATCGAAGTGCGAGACAATGGCCCGGGCATTCCCCCTGAACAACAACAGCGCATCTTTGAAGCGTTCTTCCGCCTCACAGAAAAAGGTAGCGCCACCGAGGGAACAGGCTTGGGATTAGCCATCACTGCGCGGCTCGTCGAGTTGCACGGTAGCAAACTAGCGATCGAGAGCCGGTCCGGCGAGGGTGCCTGTTTCTATTTTTGTCTGCCCCTCATTGCCAGAGGCCCGGATCAGCCTGCTCAAACATCTATCCCCATGCCAAGGGCTCGCAAAGCGCCGTGGATTCTGGTCATTGAGGACAATGCGGCGACGGGGCAACTCATCCAATCGCAACTCGCTTCTTCAGGCTATGAGACGTTGAGATGCGACCAGCCGCAACGTGCCGTGGAAATGGCGGCGGAACATCAGCCGGATGCCATCACTTTGGATCTGCTAATGCAACCGGTCCACGGGCTGGAGGTTCTGCTGCAATTGAAAAATGATCCGCGCACTGCAAAAATTCCGGTCATTGTCGTAACCATCGTGGATCAACCTGGCCTCGGAACTGCCCTCGGCGCAGACGAGTATTTGATTAAGCCGGTGGACAAGGCGACGTTGCTGGCTGCCGTGGAACGTTGCCTCCGGTCTCGCGGATGTGCAGCACCAGCACGGACTATTCTGGTGGTGGAAGACGACGTGTCTACCCGAGAGATGCTTGTCGAACTGCTCAAAGGGTCTGGCTACGCCGTGAGTTCTGCCGCGGATGGTGCCCAGGCCCGCGCCAGTGTGGCGCAATTTTTGCCCGAACTTGTCATCCTTGATCTGGTGCTCCCCAAGATGAGCGGTTTTGAATTGCTCGCTGAATGGCGTTCCAACCCTCGCACAGCCGACCTTTCTGTATTTGTGCTAACCAGCAAGGATTTAACGAGAGAGGAGGAAAAGTACATCCAGGCGCATACCGAGTCGCTTTTCCGGAAGCAGAATTCCTGGCGGGAGCCCTTGCTCAAGCAACTGGAGCGCGTGGTAACTTCCCCGTCTCTGGAGAACACTTGAAACATTGCATTCTCGTCGTCGAAGATAATCAGCTCAACCGTGAGCTGCTCTGTGACTGGCTCGAAGTCGAGGGTTACGAAGTCTGGTCCTCGACAGACCTGCAGACCAGTTACGATGTCTTTGCCAAACGGATTCCCAATGCCGTGTTACTCGATATCAATCTCGGTGCCGAGAACGGCCTCGACCTCCTCGCTTGGATGCTCCAAAGACCTGAGACCCGGGAAATTCCAGTGATTGCCGTGACGGCACACGCTCTAGTGGCGGAACAGCAGCGGATCCTGAATGCAGGCTGCCGGGCGTGCCTCTCGAAGCCAATCGACTTTCAACTGCTTGGCGTAGAACTAAAACGCCGCCTGCAAGAGTCGAAAACGGCGCCGATAGATTCTTAGCTTTGCGAACCGGGCGCAGATTTGCCGGTACCGCGTACGCTAGAGGAGCGATTCCTTGCCTGCACGAATTCTCGTTGTCGACGACGATCCACTTAACGGTGAACTGATCTGTGAAATCCTGTGCTCGGCCGGCATGGACGCCACCGTTCTAACCAGCAGTGCCGAAGCCGCCGAACGTCTGAAGCGAGAGAAATATCATGCCGTCTTTCTCGATATGCGCATGCCGGCTCCGGATGGCGCAGAGCTCGCCCGGCAGAT
>DATLVJ010000334.1:0-3947 GCA_035577585.1 Candidatus Limnocylindrales bacterium | reverse complement strand
TCACCAGCGCGGGCATGGCGTACGCCGCCGAGGCGATCAGCAACACCGCCGCGAAATATCCGAAAAATGGTTTTCCGGCAACAGTCGGCATCCGCGCAGCCTGTGCAGCAAGCCCGCCCAGCCCTGCCGCGATCGCCAGGTCGCGTCCCTTATGTGACCGCGCAATATATTCCCGCCTCCCCTGCGCCATCGCATCCACCGGCGAAACCTGCATCGCTTCCCGTGCGGGCGAAAGCGCGGACATGACCGCCACGCCCACTCCAATCAGCAACGCCAGCGCCAGCGAATCCGGCGTCAATGCAATTGCGCCTGGCCGGCTGCTGACGTAGAGCGATTCCACGGTAGCAGCCATCAACTTCACTGCGCCTCCCGCCATCAGCCGCCCCAGCGGCAAGCCCACCAGCGCGCCAGCCAACCCCAGGCAAGCGGCCTCGCCAAGAAATGCAGTCAGCACATCCCTGCGATCCGCGCCGAGCGCCCGCACAATGCCAATTTCGCTGCGCCGCCGCACCACCGAAACAGAAATCGTGTTGTAGATCAGGAACGCGCCAACCACCAGCGCGATGTAGCTCAGCAGCCGCAAATTCCAGCGAAACGCCGCCAGCATTTTGCGGTTTTCTTCCGTGCCGGTGCCCTGTGGACGCACTTCCACGCCCGACGGCAATACTCCGCTCAATTTCTTCTGCAACTCTTCGAGGTTGCTGTTTGACGGCAGCTTGACCAGGATGCGATCCACCCGGCCAAACCGGTTCAGTGCTCGCTGCGCGCCCGCAATGTCCATCAATATCGCGTTTTCATTTCCCGACGCAGCCGGAAGCAGCCCGCGCACCACGCAATCGCGGACGCGATCATTGATCAACAGGGAAATATGATCGCCAGTCTTTCTGCCGAGACCCGCGCTCACCCACACACTCTCTGGATTTTCCAGATGGCGCACCACCTGTTCCATGGTCTTTTTGTCATCGGAATTTCCATCGCTGGCATTCATTTGCGTGGCGTAGCGGGTGCCTTCCGCGATCAGGTCCAGGCCAATCAGCGGCAACGTTTCGCGCGTGCGCGTGTCCACCGCGAAATCTTCCATTCGCGGCGAAAGCCGCAGCGGGAAAGGTTGGGCGGCCAGGGTAGCCAGCACCGATTCCGGCACTCCGCCCGAGGCTACGACTTCCAAGTCGTTGTCTCCGGCCAAACTTTCCATGGATGAGTGAAAGGATCCCGCCGCCGCGTTACCCGCCATCTCAATCGCCAGCACCACCGCCACACCAAGCCCCACTGCCAGCACCATCAGCGCAAGCCGCACGGGCTCCTGAAACAGCGGCCGCAGCATCAACCGGTAAAAAAGTTTCCATCGAGGCATTTCAGCGCCGCGTCACTTCTTCCACGCGCCCGTCGCGCAGCTTCACCAGAGTGTCGCACAGGCCGGCTGCTTCCAGGCTATGCGTGGCCATGATCGTCGCGGTTTTCTGTTCACGCGTCAGCCGCAGCAGCAGCTCCAGAATTACACCGCCAGTCGTGGTATCCAAGTTTCCCGTCGGCTCATCCGCCAGCAAAATCCGCGGAGAGTGCGCCAGCGCCCGCGCAATCGCCACGCGCTGCATCTGTCCGCCGGATAGCTGGTGCGGATAGCGCGCGCCGAGCCCGTCGAGCTCCACCCAATGCAGCCGCTCCAGAGCAAGTTCGCGCGCGCCTACCCTGCCCGCCAGCAGCAGAGGCAGCTCCACATTTTCCTGAACGGTTAGGGTATGCAGCAGTTGAAAGGACTGAAAAACAAAACCTATTCTTTCGCGCCGCAGTTGTGTCTGTTGCGCGTCATTTAAATCGGACGTCGGCTTCCCTTCGATCAGAACTGTGCCCGAAGTTGGATAATCCATCGCCCCCGCCAGATGCAACAGCGTGGATTTTCCGCACCCACTCCGCCCGACCAGCGCGACAAACTCTCCCTCCGCCACGTCCAGCGTGACTCCATCCAGCGCGCGCACGCTCTGGCCGTCACTTGCATATTCCTTGCTGACGTTTTGGAGGGAAAGGATCGCCATGCGTCGAACCACCGCGCCCCGCGGCCTCTACTTCAGGTTGCCGAGTGCCTGTTCGACCGCCGAAGTCAGCTCCTTCGAGTCCGGCTCGATCTTCGAATCAAACCGCGCGAGCACCTTGCCGTCCGGCCCGACCAGAAACTTCGTGAAATTCCAGCCGATTTCGCCACCGGTCTTCGGGTTCGCCGACTTGTCGGTCAAGAAGGCGTAGAGCGGCGTAATGTCGCTGCCCTTGACCGAAACTTTCGCCATCATCGGAAAGGTCACGTGATATTTGGACGTGCAGAAAGTTTTGATCTCTTCATTCGATCCCGGCTCCTGCGCGCCAAAATTATTCGCGGGGATTCCCACAATCACGAAGCCGCGGTCCTTGTATTTCTCGTACAGCGCTTCCAGGCCCGTATACTGCGGCGTATATCCGCAGCGGCTGGCAACGTTCACCAGCAGCACCACCTTGCCCTTAAACGACCCCAGCGGCGTGGCCTGGCCTTCGATGGAATTCAATGTGAAGTCAAAAACCGTCTTCTCCGCGGCCATAAGCGTCGTCCCCAAGAGTGCCAGTAGCACAAAAAACTTTTTCATTTTCTTCTCCCGAATTGAGTTTGCGCGGATTCTGAGAAATTCTGGAACAGCAGTCCGGTAACTTCTCCCAGAGATGGGCCGGAACAATCATAGGCTAACTGCCCGGCGATGCCCACTTTCTGGTCTGTCAATTCCCGGTAAAATTTTTGCGGCCGGGAGATCCGGCCTATTGCAGCAGAAACACGCTCACGCTCTGGCCCGGCACGCGCAGTTTCATGGCTCTTCCCGCCAGTTCCGCCTGTCCGGGCCCAAATAGCACTGTTGCGTTCGTGACTGCGTGCGTCGAAGAGTCTTCGAGCGGGACGGTTATTTCCCGCGCGCCATCGCCCTTGTGGAATGCCACCACAATCCGTTCCTCGTCCGTTTCCCTCATGAATACATAAGTCGTCTCATCCGAGGCCAGGCTCCACAATTTTCCCCGGCGCAGCGCCGGATGTTGCGACCTGACCTGCAGCAGTGCGCGAACAAATTCATGCAACTCTTCCTGCTCGCGCGTCCGGCCATCCTTCTTGAACGCGTTCTGCGCATCTTCCGTCCACCCTCCGGGAAAATCCCGCCGGTTATCGGGATCGTGCCCGCCGGGCAATCCGATTTCGTCGCCGTAATACACTTCCGGAATTCCGCGCACGGTGAAAATCAATCCGAATGCGAGCTTCAATCGTGCAGGCGTTCCCTTGGAGGGTTCCGAAAAGCGCGTCGTATCGTGATTTCCGAAAAAGGGGACGAGAAATTCGGGATGAGGATACAAGGAGTCCTGCCGCAGGATATTTGCCAGCTTCCCGGCCGGGGCTTCCTTCAGCAAGACGTCGCGCAACGTGAAATAAAGGGGAAAATCAAACGGCGCGGTCAGCTGTGTATCGATGCCGTCCCAGCCTTTTCTTCCGCCCTGATAAAACGAAGTCACCGTGGGGTCGGGATGAAACACTTCGCCGATCGTCGAGAGGCGCGGATAGATTGCTCGCAGTGCCGTGTGCCATCGCTGCCAAAACTCCCTCGACACATAGGGAAAAGTATCAATGCGATATCCGTCCAGGCCCGTTGCCTCCGCCCACCAGATGCTGTTCTGCGCCAGGTATTCCGCCGCCACCGGATTTTCGGTGTTCATGTCCGGCAAGATTCCTGCGAACCATCCCTCGGTCAGATTCCTCCCCAATTGCGGCGGTGTATGTGGATCCACCAGCGACTCGAACGCATCATTGGTGATTTCCGTCTTCTCCGGAAACCCATAGAACGATCCCTTCAACGGCGAAGCGGCCGTCAAATGATTCGCCGGCGTGCCGTGAAACCAGTCTGGCAGCGGCGGATGCGCCGCCCACGGATGCCGCGGCCCCACGT
>DATLVJ010000333.1:0-3909 GCA_035577585.1 Candidatus Limnocylindrales bacterium | reverse complement strand
ACGCTTGGCGCCCGCGAATTTGGCGCCCGGAACCATTGGGACTGGGACGCGGAGCAAATGTTCCAGGTGGGCAGCTTTGGCGACGAATCGATCTTCGCGTGGGCCGCAGCGATAAATGCCGGCTATACCTGGGACACGACGTGGAATCCGAGGCTCGGACTCAAAGCCGGCGCCACCAGCGGTGACGACAATCCAAATGATGGGCACCTCGAAACCTTCGACGCGCTCTTCTTCAAATCCGGTTACTTCAACGATGCCAGCCTGATCCGACCGCAAAATATCATGAGCGTTCATCCGAATCTTACGCTGCATCCCTTGCCAAAGGTTACGATTGACGGAGGCGTGAGTCCGTTTTGGAGGTACTCGCGAAACGATGCTGTCTATGCCGTACCCGGATTCGTCTCGATTCCCGCGCTCCACAATGCTTCCAGCTACGTGGGAACTGCATTCGATGTGAACCTGACGTGGCAGCTTCAGCGACACATCAATGTGCAGGCATCTTACGTGCATTTCCTCACCGGGAGTTATGTTCACCGAGCCGGCGGCAGCGACGTGGACTATTTCTCCACCACCATCACCTTTCTTTTCTAGTGCCATGAGCCAAACGAGAACACAGCCGATTCATGTCGCCATCACCCGGCGTATAAAGCCCGGGTGCGAAGCAGAGTTTCAGAAAGCTCTTACCGAGTTTTTCAAAACTTCCTTTGCGCATACAGGCGTCCAGGGGGCTGCGATGCTTGTTCCACCGCCAGGTTCCCATTCAAACGAATATGGAATCATCAGAACCTTCGCAAGTGATGAGGAGAGAAAATCATTTTACGCGTCACCGGCTTTTCTCGCATGGAAAGAAAAGGTCTCGTCTTTGACGGAAGGCGAGCCCGCCTACAAAGAGCTTCATGGGCTCGAAGCATTTTTCAGGAATCAAACCGCCCCTAATCCTCCCCAATGGAAAATGGCCGTCGCGACTTATTTGGGAGTTGTTCCCGTAACGATTTTCACCTCCCAAACCGTGGGGCAGCTTTTGAAAGGACAAAACTACTTTGTGGCGAACCTTGTGGGCAACGCCTGCGTCGTGGCCTTGCTCGCCTGGGCGGTGATGCCTCTGGTCACTCGCATTTTGAAACGTTGGCTCCATTAAACCTGAAAGGAAACTTTTATGAATGATACATCCGCGCCGGACTTGATTCTTGAGAATGCCAAAATAACCACCCTCGACCGGGCCAAGCCGGAGGCGACAAGTCTGGTTATTAAAAACGGGCGAATTGTCGGAGTGGACAACGCGAAGGAATACCGACGGGGACCGGACACGAAGGTGATTGATTTGCAGGGTCGCCGGGTGATTCCCGGATTGAACGATTCCCACATGCATATCATCCGCGGCGGCCTTAGCTACAACCTCGAGCTTCGCTGGGACGGTGTTCCGTCCCTCGCGGACGGATTGCGCATGCTCAAAGAGCAGGCTCAGCGGACACCGCCCGGCCAATGGGTCCGCGTCATCGGCGGTTGGAGCGAGTTCCAATTCGCCGAACGGCGTATGCCCACGCTTGATGAAATCAACGCCGTCTCCCCCGAAACGCCTGTCTTCGTCCTGCACTTGTATTGCCGCGGTATGTTGAACAAAGCCGCGCTGCGGGCCTGCGGCTACACCAAAGACACTCCCAATCCACCGGCGGGTGAAATCCAGCGCGACGGAAACGGCAACCCCACCGGACTCCTCATCGCCCGCCCCAATGCCGGAATTCTTTACGCTACCGTCGGCAAGCAACCCAAGCTGCCGCCCGAACAGCAGATGAACTCTTCCCGCCATTTCATGCGCGAGCTCAACCGCCTTGGCCTCACCAGCTTGGTGGACGCGGGCGGCGGCTCTCAAATCTACCCGGACGACTATGCGATCATCGAAGAACTGCACAAGCGAGGAGAGATGACCGTTCGCATGGCCTATAATATTTTCACGCAAAAACCCAAACAGGAGAAGGAGGATTTCCTGCGCTGCATGAAACTGACGGGGCCGGGCAAGGGCGACGATTTCTATCGCTGCAACGGGGCTGGAGAAATGCTGGTTTATTCAGCAGCGGATTTCGAGGATTTCCTGGAACCCCGGCCCGACCTTCCGTCCAACCTGGAAAAGGACTTGAAGGAGGTTGTTTCCCTCTTGGCTGCAAATAAATGGCCGTTCCGTATTCACGCCACATATGACGAAAGCATCTCCCGGATGTTGAACGTGTTCGAGAAGGTCAACCGTGAAATCCCTTTCAAAGGAACCAATTGGTTCTTCGATCATTGCGAAACCATCTCGGACCGCAGCCTCGAACGTGTCAAAGCGTTGGGAGGCGGCATCGCGATCCAGGACCGCATGGCCTTCCAAGGAGAGTATTTCCTGGACCGCTATGGCAGTAAGGCGGCGGAACGGACTCCGCCTGTTCGGAGAATGCTCGATTTGGGCATTCCCGTGGGGGCGGGCACAGATGCAACACGAGTGGCCAGCTACAACCCCTGGCTTTCCCTTTACTGGCTCGTGACCGGGAAAACTGTCGGCGGCACTGCGCTCTATTCCGAAGCAAATCGTCTGAGCCGGGAAGAAGCGTTGATCCTTTACACCAAAGGCAGCAGTTGGTTTTCGGGTGAAAGCGGCAAAAAGGGAGCCATCGTCATCGGCCAACTGGCGGACGTCACCGCCCTCACCGAAGATTACATGTCAGTGGCCGAAGAGAAAATCAAGGGGATTGAATCCGTCCTCACGATTGTTGGTGGGAAGATTGTTTACGCTGTTCAGGAATTTCAGAACCTTGACCCGGCACCACTGCCAGTGCTGCCGGACTGGTCACCCATAAAGGTCTATGGTGGATATGGCGCGCCGCTAGACATTCGCAAAGCTGCGCGAGCGGGGGTGCCGATGCCGCAGCATCAGCACAATGCCGAATGCCATCATCACGGCTGCGCCCATGCGGCCCATCAACTTCTCGCCGGCATCGAGGCCGCCCGCAATCGCTACGCCGAATTCTGGGGATTGGGTTGCGATTGTTTTGCGTTTTGAGGATCCCGACGACAACGTCAACCTCAACCACCACCCAAATGAATAAATCAACAACTCCAAAAACGACCGCGTCAATTCTCCATGTTGACGAGAAAGTGAGCTTGGAAGAGCAAATTGCCCGGCGAGCGCATGAACTTTGGCATCAACGCGGTCACGAACACGGAAACGACCTGACCGACTGGCTTCAGGCGGAACGCGAGATCAATGAATGGCATCATAGGCGGCTCAAAAAGGATTGAAATATGAACCTGTTGAAAAAATCCCTGACGGTGGAGCCGAACAGCGCGGCTGCAACTTTTGGACATCTCTTTCTCCGGATTTCAGGTGGGCTGATGATTTTCTACATTCACGGCTGGCACAAATTGGAAGGCTGGATTGCTTATCGCCAGAACGGCACGCCCTGGAAATTGGCCGAGGAAGTTGCGGGAATGCGTTTTCCAGCCCCACTCGCGTCAGCGGTTGCGGCAACGCTGGTTCAGTTTATCTGCTCATTGTTCATCATCATTGGGCTGTTCACGCGCATCAATGCCATATTGCTATTTGGTGCGCTGAGCGGCGCCATTCTTCAAAACCTTCTGGCAGGCCGCGATCCGCAACTGGCGATTCTATATACGCTCGTGGTCTTGACCCTCGCGTTCATCGGTGGCGGCAGAATATCGCTCGATGCCAGGCTATTAGCAAAAGAAGAACAATCGACCTCGCGGAATAACGAGTCGCGGAAAGAGTTGAAGCCTGTATGAAGGTGAGACCAACCAAACGGGAGCCCGAAACCCTCGAATTAGGACCGGACACGGCGGTTTGTGTCATTAGGTGCCTGCCCCACATTATTCGTGAAAGGGCTTACCAGCTTTTTGAGGCGCGTGGCCGCCAACCGG
>DATLVJ010000332.1:0-25239 GCA_035577585.1 Candidatus Limnocylindrales bacterium | reverse complement strand
CAACCAGTCAACGAAATCTTCCACCGTTGTGTCCAACGGCCAGGCGGGGAAGGTGATTTTCGACCAATCCTGCAGCGCGATTCGCTGCAAATACTTGCGAACGTTCACGGGCAACAGCGGCCGAATGGCGTAATACAAGCGCCGCGACAACGACTTGTTGTCAGTGATTTGAGAAGTTTGCCCGCTCACCGCGCCAGCGTACTTCTCAAAGCGTAGGTTTTCTATAATTTCCATCGGATCGAATGGCAATGAAACTGTGCCGTTTCCATCCCGAATGAGTGAATCGATCGAAGACAAATTCCCGGAAGGCTCGTTCGAAACGGAACCGCCGTTTGCCCTGCCGAACAGGCGGAGTTGGCCCAGCTTGAAAAAGCCCTGCTTTCCGTCGCCCGGTGAACAAGTAATTCCGTCGGTGGAGGACGGAGGGCATTTCGTATGCTCAAGGAAAGCCGAAAAGAAATTTCGCCCGCCTCGCATTTGGACTTCGTGTACCGCTTCAGTGTTGTTCATGTTGAGGGCGATAAAATCGAAGTCCTTTCTTGCGAAATGCACTGACTTCCGCGGGGGTGGGATACGTATAGTTCTTCCAGTCCCCGTCAGGCTGTGGCGTGGCCTTGGTCGCGTGCGGATCGTATTTCTCGAGGAAAGAAGCGAGGAGTTTTCCGCCGGCGATCGAAGTCTTGCGGTTCAGGTCGTACACTGTGTCCTCAGCGGTGACAGGCACCTCCACTTGGGATAGCACTTCGCCCGTGTCGAAGCCCTTTGCGACAATGTGCAGCGTCGCGCCCACCTGCTTCGCATTTTCGAGAAGCGCGTGAAAACTTGGCGCCATCCCGCGGTACTGCGGCAGCAGCGACTTATGTAAATTCCAGCAGCCGTTCCGGGCAATGGCTTCTCGGACTGTTTTGCCGATGTAGTGGCTGAAATTGGTGGAAATGATCAGATCCGGATTCCATTCGCGTAGTTTGGCAACTCCTTCGGAATTATTGATATCGGCCGAGTTGAATTCCTCCACGCCATGCTGTTTGGCAAGCTGCGAGGGAAGGAATGTCTCCCGCTCCCCGTGAAAATACTTCAGCAGCTTAATAAAAGTCATGTTTGCAAGGAATAAGAAGCCTGATTTGCGAAGGACCATCATCGCAGCCGCGAAATCAGAGTGCTTGTAAACCTTGCAGGTCGATAAGACCGACCCGACAATCCACTCGGGGTGGGTCTGATACAAAAATCTCTGCATCTCCCCGGCAAATTCGTCGTCAACGGCAAGAAGAACAATTCTCATTTGAGGGCTAATTCCGCGTTTCCCCGTCTGCAGTTTGTGAAGCCGAAGATTTCAATGCTCTTGATCCGCTTACTTCCGGTTACCGGAATCGTTCACGGAGACTGCCTCGGCCATCCTGCTGGGAGCAGAGGTTCCTTTTTGCGGCAGAGCAGAAGATGTACCCGTCGCATCGTCCATCAATTGCAGGTACCGATCCTTCATCACCTTCCAGCGAATCGGTTCGTACTCTTGCAAGGCTCTTTCCGCCATATGGCGGCGCCGCGCCGGATCCCTGTACAGGCCGATCATTTGCTTTGCCAGATCATCCGGATTGTGTGGTTCGAAAAAGCCCAACGCATCTTCGGCAAAATAATAGCGGATGGTCTTCAGCCGTGAAGCAATCACAGCCTTGCCCATGATGATGTATTCGGAAAGCTTCCCGGAGAATGACAGATCCAGAAAAATATCCTGCCGCGTGGCAAGAACCCCGACATCGCAGCGCTTCATCCAACTGGGAATTTCCTGCGGACGGACCAGGCCCAGGAACCGCACCTTTGACGTCACGCCAAGCTGTTCGGCAAGGCTCTCAAGCGCTTTCATTTCTGTCCCTGTGCCCAGGATCCAGAACTCGGCCCCCGGCATATCCTGATGCACCTTCGCAAAACCCTGGAGCGCTATATCCAGGCCGTAAATGTGGGTAACGGTCCCGTGATACATCATCACGAACTCCGGCTGCGGGATTTCCGGCCCCGCGGGAGAATCCGAGGGCTTCGACGCAAGGAAAAATTCCTCATCCACGCAGTTCATGATGATTGTCGATTTTGACCGCGCCAGCCCGCGTTTCACAAGCACGTCTTCAATCGTCTGATTGATGTTGATCACGTAGTCGGCAAAATTGAAACTTTTCCGCTCGATGTATTCCAGGACGCGCACAACGAAAGAATTCTGCTTAATTCCATACTTTGAGATATAAAACTCAGGCGTGATCTCATGCATGTCAAAGACGATGTTCGCGCCGGTCCATTTGGCATACGCTCCGGCAAAAACCAGAAAATCTGGAAGATTGTTTACGTCGATCACCGCGTATTTCTTCTTGCGATGCAGCGTGAAAACCTTGTAAGACGCCCAGACAAAGAACATAAGGTACTCGAACGCGTAGCGGACAAGCGAGCCCCTTTTCTTGCCAAGGGATATCGTGTGGACATGAACGCCGCCCAAATCATAATTCTTGGACTTCGAATACTTGGAACGGAGCGCGAGCAGGTCCACGTCATACCCGGCGGAAATCAGCGCTTCCGCCTTCCGGGTCACGCGCACATCCGTCTCATAGTGATTGTGCAGCAGAATGCAAACTGATTTCATATTTGGGGTGCCACCGTAAGATTAGGGCTTGATTGCAGGAATTGCGAAACCCTTTGAGTCTCCACATCGTTCAGCGAAATGCCGTTCCAGTGAATGTCGACAAATTCCGCCGGCGCTTCGCTGGAACGTCCAGCTTTTTCATTTCCCCGCGATGGATGGTACAACCTGATTCGCACAGGCGGTTGAATCTCTTCACCCTGGTAACGCAACCCGCTCCGTGAAACACCCCCGGAATCCGGACGTACGAAGCGCACCTCACGCCGTTTCCGAAACCACTCCACAGCCCCCGCGGCCGTCACAAAAAATGCGCCGGAGTATTTCAGCGTCTCCACCAGGTTGATGTAGAAGTCGCCCCAGAACCGTTCCGGTCCGTGACTTCGGTCGTGCCAGATCAAGGTCAATGTCCCGCCGAGGGTCTTGTTGTTATCAATGATTTCGTTGCACCGCGTGCAGGCTTCCGCATCGCTTAAATCGAGCCGGTTCGGATAGAACAATGCCCCGTCCTGAATGTGCGTGGGAAGTTCAAGAAGTTTTCTGGCGCCAACAGGCCGGAAGACTTGCGTGGTTCCGTTTTTGTAACCCACCGACTCGTTGTAGCCGGCGCTGGCGTCGTAGCTAAACCCAGCCTCTTCCAAGAGGTCATAAGTCTTGCCGTCCTGCAGCAGCCAGTGCATCCGGATGCCATTCGCGGGTTTTCCCGCCACATCTTCGATTCGTTTCAGCTCGGCGCGGCCCCGCTCGGCACTGTGCCAGGCATCAATTCCGTGAACGCCGATTTCGTTGCCCTGTTGCTTGAGAGTCGCCGCCCAATCTGAAAGTTCCCGCACATCGTAGCCTGCAGCTCTCCGAGACGCATGCTCCCCGGGGACGTTTTCGCCTGCCTGCCCTTTGAACGGAATCAGAAAATAAGTGGCGGCCAGCCCTTTTTCAACCTCCAGGTACCACTCGAAAGGTTCCCAGAAATCCTTCACCCACCGCAGGTGGACAAGGGGCAGGGACGCGGCAGCCCGAAACATTTTGAGTAATTTCCGGAACGTCAATCTTCCCCGCAGAAAGTTCTTCATGCCTCCCACGGTGGAACGATAGAGGAAACCCCACATGGTGTGGTCAAATCTGTGATTGCGAATGCCCACGAAGTCAATGTCGTGCGTGAGGCAAACCATGAATCGGCAATCCGCGGGAGCGGCCGGAATTTCCAGCAGCGCAATCCCTTCACTCAGAATCCAATTTCTCAACATCTCGATGTGGAGGTCGAGCGTGGGCACGGCTGCGTATTCCAGCGGCTGGCCTTCCGTCAAAAGGATCCGCACCTCTTCGAAGACGTCGTAGCCCAAACGTATTACCGTTGCACCGTTGGCCAGCGAACGACGAATACCTACCGTCCCTTGCGCTCCGCTAACGAGAACGGTGGACTCGGCTTCGGTCGTAAGTAAGGCACACTCACCGTACACCGGCACAGTTGCGCCTTTATACTTAATAGGTCCCTTTTTGCGATGCTGCGTGGCGGTGATTCCGATGGAACTATCGCCACTCTTCGGACCTGCGCCAAAGGAGATCACCAGTTTTGCCTCGCCCAGAGGCACTTCGTCGGTCGTCGACAGGATAGTGTCGTATTTTCGGCCCGGCACGAAGGTCTCCCAGGGCGTCTTGAAGAGTTCAAAGAACTCTTCAAGCGCTTCTCGCTGGGCAACTTTTGAAATGACTCCAATCACAGGGTGGAAGTCGACTATGCCTTTGAGGATTGAACGGTGGCTGGCGTGAGTTCGCTGCCGGTTGCATTCCGCGTCCGGAAGAAATCCCGGACACAATCGACGACGTAGCGCAATTGAGCTTCGGACAGTTCGGGATAAATCGGCAGGGCTAGGGTTTCATTCGCTGCGGACTCGCTCTTCGGGAAGTCTCCCGCTTTGTGGCCGAGATACGCAAAGCACTCCTGAATATGCATTGGCACGGGGTAATACACCTCCGTCCCCACGCCATGATTCTTCAGATAGGTCTGCAACTGATCGCGTTCCGAAACGCGAATTACGTACTGATTGAAGATGTGCCGGTTCATTGCAACATTCGGCAGAAGAACATTCGCTTTTCCGCCGCCAGTTTCCACTAAGCCGGCTTCGGCAAACAGGCGGTCGTAGGTTTTCGCGTTTCTTTGCCGGCCGGCCGTCCAGTTGTCGAGATGCGGCAGTTTCGCGGAGACAATGGCGGCTTGCAAGGCATCCAACCGGAAATTGCCGCCGACTACCTTGTGAAAGTATTTTGGCTTGGACCCGTGCGCCCGAAGTACCCGCAACTTTTCCGCGCGTTCCGCATCGTTCGCCACAATCATGCCGCCATCGCCGGCTGCGCCCAAATTTTTCGATGGGAAAAACGAAAAACAGCCGTAGTGCCCGATCGATCCAGCCCGGCGGCCTTTGTATTCCGAGCCGATGGCCTGCGCGGCATCTTCAATCACAACCAGCTTGTGGCTCTCGGCCAGAGCCATAATCGGGTCCATATCCGCCATCTGTCCGTAGAGATGCACCGGAATGATGGCGCGCGTTTTCTTGGTGATCTTCTCCGCAATCCGGGTGACATCAATGTTGTAAGTGACAGGATCGATGTCCACAAACACCGGCGTCGCGCCCAGGCGGGAGATCGCGCCCACTGTCGCGAAGAAAGTGTACGGGGTGGTGATCACCTCGTCGCCCGGTCCGATGTTTTCCGCCATCAAACAAGCCAGCAGCGCGTCGCTGCCCGATGTGACCCCCACCGCGAATTGGCAATTGGAGTACTTCGCGACCGCCTTTTCGCACTCCTCCACCTTTGGGCCCAGGATGAAGTGTTGAGACTCCATCACTTCGGTGATGGCCGCGAAAATCTCGTCTTTAACCGTCGCGTACTGCGCCTTAAGATCGAGCAGTGGTACCTGCATATTTGGTCTCCTCTTTAAATTGTTTATAGGATTTCGTGCCCTTGTTCAGTTCGGCGGGCAAGGTGCTTTCTTCGTCGAGATCGAGGCAGCGTAGGACGCCCGGTTGCACTTCCTTGTAACGGTAGCCGCTTTCCGGGCAAATCATCACGCCGTCCGCGCTGGTCAATTCAAGCTTGTGTCCGTGACGGCTCATCCAGGCAATCTGGTGCGCCGGATTGCCGACGACCAGGGCGTAGTCCGGTACATCCTTTGTGACAACGGCGCCCGATCCAACGAACGCGTAACGTCCGATCGTCAAGCCGCAGACGATGGTGGCGTTTGCCCCAATGGAACAGCCGCGGCGCAGGCGAGTGGATTCATACAAGGAATGCCGGTTCACCTGTGAACGCGGATTGCTCACATTCGTCAACACACAACTGGGCCCGAGGAACACATCATCCTCAACCACCACGCCCGTATACACGGAAACGTTGTTCTGGATTTTGACGTTGTTGCCGATCTGCACTCCACCGTCCACGTTCACGTTCTGTCCGATCACGCACTTCTCACCGATTTGCGCGCCCTTCATCACGTGCGAAAAATGCCAGATCTTGGTGCCCGCTCCTATCTTTGCCCCTTCGTCGGCGTATGCGGATTCGTGCACGAAGTACGGCTGCTCGATCTTTTCAAGTTTCGTCGTCACCGATTCTCCGGCGTCGCCGCCATTTTGCAGCGCGCGCTGAAAAGCATCGAGCACGCGCAAAACCCGCAAACCTTCCCTGCCGTCGCTGACCGGAGCGGTCCGGGACTCGATGCAATCCAGAAAGTGCTGGCATTCCGCGCGAAGCGGCTCGCGGTTGTCCAGGGCCACCACTTCCCCGTCCGCCTTCACCGCGGTCGGGATGCGGTTTTTCCACTCCACCTTGTGCGGATAGAGAATCAACTTGTTCTCGACCGTGTCGTCGAATACCGCCATTTTCTCCGAACCCACCACAACGAGTTTCTGCTCCTTAATGGGATGCAGCCAGCTCACAAAAATATGCGCGCGCACTCCGCTCGGAAATTCAAAATGGCTCAACGTAACGTCAGTCACCCCGCTGCTCAGATACGCGCCGCCCTTGCACGAAACGTGTGTCGGCATTTCATTCAACAGGGAAAGGATGACGGAAATATCGTGCGGAGCGAAACTCCAGAGAATATTTTCTTCGGTCCGAATCTTCCCGATGTTCAACCGGTTCGAATAGAGGTAATTGATTTTTCCGAGCTGTCCGTCCTGAATCAGTTGCTGCAATTTGAGGATCGCCGGGTGGTACCGCAGGATATGGCCCACCATCAGGATTCGGCCCTTCGTTTCCGCGATCTTCACGAGCTCTTCGCCGTGTTTCACGTCAATCGCCAGCGGCTTCTCCACCAGAACGTCTTTCCCTGCCTCCAGCGCGGCTTTTGCCAGTTCATAGTGCGTCACCGCCGGCGTCGCCAGCGCCACCGCATGAATGGATGGATCCGAGAGCACTTCGTGGTAGTTCGTGCAAAACTTCACGCCCTGGTAT
Organism: Candidatus Limnocylindrales bacterium; assembly: GCA_035577585.1. Classification (GTDB taxonomy): domain Bacteria; phylum Acidobacteriota; class Terriglobia; order Acidiferrales; family UBA7541; genus Acidiferrum. The sequence goes on along the minus strand of DATLVJ010000332.1, from coordinate 18,179 downwards.
TTCTTCTTGTAATCCTCTTCCAGCAACTGGTTCGAGTCGCAGAGCGCTGCTAAGGCGCCAAGTTCGTAGAAATTGCGAACCAGGTTCTTGCCCCAATACCCGACGCCGATGACGGCGACTCTCTTTTTCGATCCTTCGTTTGCGCTTGGCATTTTCGATCCTTTGTTCAGGCCCCTGCGGTGGGGCTCCGATTTAAAGCAGATTCACACACTTTCCTGCTGCGGCCCCGTCTCCATACAGCGAGGGCCTGGAACTGGGAGGAATAAAATTCTTGACCACGTCTGGTAGCTGACCGAGGTTCTCACCGACCAGCACATTCCAACCGCTCTCCACCGTTTCCACCCACTCCGTTTCGTTGCGAATCGTGAAACACGGAACGCCCAGCCAGAATGCCTCTTTCTGCAGGCCGCCCGAATCGGTTAACACGCGCCGCGCAGATCCCGTCAGCGACACCATGTCCACGTAGCCGACCGGCTCAATCAATTTTAAATGCGACTTCGGTTGAAAGCCCATCTCCGTCAGCACTTTCCGGCTGCGCGGATGCACGGGAAACATGATTGGCTCCCTGATCGAGTTGAATGCATTCAGGATCGCTCCCAAGCGCTCCAAATCATTAGTATTCTCGCTTCTGTGGATGGTTGCCAGCAGATAGTTCTGCTTCTTCACTCCGAATCGGCCAAGGGTTTCAGATTCCTTTGCTTTCGCGCGCTCCCTCGCCCAGTTCAGAACATCCAGCATTACATCGCCCACCTGATGAACATTCTGCGTAATTCCCTCCGTCGCAAGATTTTGGACGGCAGTGTCGCTCGGGCAAAGCAAGAGACTGGACAGATGATCCGCGACCACACGGTTGATTTCTTCAGGCATCCGGCGGTTGAAACTGCGCAAGCCCGCTTCCACATGGGCAATTCGCACTGACAGTTTCGATGCGGCCAGAGCCCCGGCTAGGGTGGAATTGGTGTCCCCGTACACCAGGACATAATCCGGCCGGTGCGCAAGGACCACATCCTCGATCGCTTTCAGCATCGCCCCGGTCTGCGCGCCGTGCAGACCGGAGCCAATCCCAAGATTTACGTCCGGCTTCGGCAGCTCGAGTCCGTCGAAGAAGACCCCGCTCATCTCGTAATCATAGTGCTGCCCGGTGTGCACAAGAATCTCTTCATGGCGTTCGCGCAATTTCCGGCTAACGGCCGCCGCTTTGATGAATTGGGGGCGCGCGCCGACGATGGAAACGATTTTCAATTTGTTTTCTCGCTTTGCATTCCGCCGAAACTCGCTTGGTTTAATTTCATAGCTACTGGGCTTTGCTAAACCACCATGACGCTGTTTTCTGAGCTACTCGCACGCGTCAGAGTGCAGGCTTCACTCGGCGCGATCTGGGAGCGGATTCCATTAACGCCGCATTATGCCAAAGCGTTCGCTTCAGTAACTGCGGCCAGTACAGCCAGTCGTAACCCCCTGCAAGTTTCGCCTGCAGAAGCTGTGAATCGTCCCAATTGTTCACCGGCAGCCGGGGCAGAAAGAGCTTATTGCACTTACGGCTGGCCTTCCCCAGAATCGTGGAGACTCCATATTCAAAACCGAAGTTCTCCAGCAAATCTTCCACGAACCGCACCAAATTCTTATCCTCTTCGGGGAATGAAAATGGGTAGGAAAAGCTGTCCACGCCCGCGCCAAGATTCTGCTCGATGACTTCCTTGGATTGGCCGATTTCGTATTCCAGCTCTTCGGGTTCCAGCGAACGCAGGTCCGGATGCGTAACCGTATGGGACCCAAAGCAAATTCCCTGCCGGTGCAGTTCCCTAACCTCACTCCAGGTGAGGTAATCTGCTCCTTCAATCCGCGCAGAATTCTGTTGAATCCGATCCGTCGCAAGAAATACGGTCGCTGTAAATCCACACTGTGTCAGCACGTCCATCGCTTCGGTATAGAAATCGCGGTAACCATCGTCAAACGTCAGCACAACCCTCTTCGAAAGATCGGCGCCGGACGTCAATGCCGCCCAGGCCGTTGCGAGGTCCAGTGTTCGGTACCCCTGATTACGCAGCCAGCGCATCTGCTCGGAAAATACTGCCGGGAGTGTGTGTATTTGATAAAAGGGATGCGACATTCCGAAGAGATTGCCAGAGATGCTGTGATACATCAGGATCGGCACACGCGTCCCCTGGCTTGGCCCGAAAATTCGGGTCAGTGGTGAGGAGAGATAGAGTGTGGCAGTCCTGTCCAGTCTCAGCATGAAGTTTTTCTGTACCGACGGGAAGGTAATAGTAAGGTAGGCCGGGGAACGAGAGTGGTTCGTCAAACTAAATAGCGTTCTCGTTCGCCGGGAGGATTTTACTGCGTGACTGTCAGCTTCGCGGAGAGCAGCTCACGGACTTTTGCCGCGACTTCGCCCAACTGCTCATTCGTCATTTGCGGGAACATCGGCAGCGATACGATTTCCGACGCCACGCGCTCGGTGACCGGGAAATCACCTGTCTTGTAGTTCAGGTTCTCGTACGCTTTTTGGAGGTGCAGAGGAATTGGGTAGTGAATGCCGGTGCCGATCCCGGCTTCCGCCAGTGCCGCCTGGAACGCTTCGCGATCCTGCACCCGGACAACGTAAAGATGAAACACACCCTTTGTCCACGACGCTTCCTTGGGAATCACGATTGCGTCCTTGGCGTCCGCCAGCAACTCGTGATAGCGATGCGCGTGGGCTCGCCGCGACTCGTTCCATTTCCCCAGGTGGCGCAGCTTTACGGAAAGCCATCCGGCCTGAATCGAATCCAGCCGTCCGTTATACCCTTCGATATCGTGGTAGTACTTCTTCGCCTGGCCGTGGTCGCGAATCATTTTCATCCGAGCCGCCATTGCAGGGTCATTCGTAGTGGCCGCTCCGGCCTCTCCACAGGCGCCCAGATTCTTCCCCGGGTAAAAGCTGAACGCCGCGGCGATGCCCATCGATCCGGCAAGCTTCCATGCGTTCTCCTTTTTGGAAAAATATTGTGCACCGTGGGCCTGGCAAGCATCTTCAATCACGAAGAGTTTGTATTTATCCGCCAGTTCGAGGATCGGGTCCATGTCCGCGGTCTGCCCGTAGAGATGCACGGGAACGATTCCCACAACGCGCCGTTTCGATGCGCGCTCGATCAGTTCACCCGTCTTGGCGTTCACTTCGCAGCGTGTCTCCAGATATTCGCGCAGCTTGGCGGGATCCATCGTGTACGTCTGTTCGTGAATGTCCACGAACGCGATACTTGCGCCGGCCTGCGAGATGGCTTCTGTCGTCGCAATAAACGTGTGCGGCACGGTGACGATGGTGTCTCCCGGTCGAACGCCGGCGGCCATGAATGCAAACCGCAGAGCGTCTGTGCCGCTATTCACGCCGACACAATATTTCGCCCCACAAAATGCCGCAAACTCTTTCTCAAATTCCTCCACCATCGGGCCGCCAATGAATCCGGCGTTGCTGAAAGCCTTCTTCACCACGGCAAGAAGCTCTGCCTCGAGTTCCTGATGCGGCGTCACAAGATCAAGAAACGGTATTTTCGTCGGGTTTGCCATGTCTCTACTTTTTCTCCTCATTCACAAATCTCAGGAATTTTGCCGGATTCCCCGCCACAATCGCATTCGCGGGAACGTCTTTAGTCACAACACTCCCCGCGCCGACAATGGCGTTTTCACCGACGGTGATATTGCACAAAATCGTTGCGCCCGAACCGATCGAGGCGCCTTTGCAAATCCGGGTCTTCTCCACCTTCCAATCGGCTTCCGTCTGCAGACCGCCGCCGGCGGCCGTCGCCCGGGGGTAAACATCGTTAATAAACATCACACCATGTCCGATGAAAACATCGTCCTCGATCGCCACGCCTTCACAGATAAACGTATGGCTCGAAATCTTGCAGCAACGCCCCACGCTTGCGTTTTTCTGGATTTCGACGAACGCCCCGATCTTGGTATCGTCGCCAATCTCGCATCCATAAAGATTGATGAATTTCGAAAGCTTCACATCTTTTCCCAGCTTCACGCTGGGCGCGATGCAAACATAGTCGCTCACAGAGATATGGCCTCCCCGCGGCTGCGGATCGATCGATCGGCGGCTTCGAGGATTCGCACCACGCGAAGACCCGCTTCGCCGTCGTTGAATGGTTTCGTGTTTTCTTCAATACACTTGATGAAATAAGCCGTTTCCGCCCTTAACGCTTCCACCTGTTCCACCTGCGGCGCCCACATGTCTCCCGAGCGGTAACTCACCAGCAACTGGTGCAGGTTGCTCGGATTTGTGGACATGCTCACGCCCTTGTCGTAAATCCTGAGCTTTTCGTCGGCTTCCAGGTCGTTCCAGACCAGCATCTTCTTTTCACCACCGATAAGCGTCGTCCTCACCTTAACTGGCGACAGCCAGTTGACGTTCACATGGGCAATAATGTGTTTCGGGAAGTACACCGTGATGAATGCAACATCTTCCACGCCGTTCAAGTGTCTCTCGCCCGTGGCCACCACCGCTTCGGGCTTTTCCCCGATCACATAATCCATAATCGAAAGATCGTGGGGAGCCAGGTCCCAGATTACGTTTACATCGTGCTGGAATAATCCGAGGTTCACGCGCAGGGCGTCGTAATAATAGAGATCTCCAAGTTCTTTCTTGTCGACCAGTTCCTTAATTTTCCGGACCGCGCCAGTGAACAGAAAGGTGTGGTCCACCATGATCTTCAGGTTTTTCCGAGCTGCCAGCTCCACGAGTTCTTCGCCTTGCGCAACGCTGTAAGTGAACGGCTTTTCCACAAACACATGCTTGCCGTTCTCCAGCGCTTTTTTGGCCAATTCGAAATGTGTCCAAACCGGGGTCACCACCGCCACAACGTCGATGTCAGGCGCGGTTAGAATCTGATTTTCATCCGTGGTAAAACCGATCGCCGGGAACGTCTTTTTCAGCCGCGATTCGCATTTTGGATTGCGATCTGCCACCAGAACCACTTCCGAATTGTCCAGGGAATGGAAATTCCGGACGATATTCGGACCCCAGTAGCCGTAACCGATCACACCGATACGCATTGTGGAACTCCTTGGAACTTCGTTTTACCTAGGCTGCGCCGGGGGCAGCGGCGCGTTGTGGAGCGATCACAGAGGAACTGCTTAAGAGGCCTTGCTACTCAGCCGGACTGGCACATCCTGTTCGACTGAATTTTCCGAAGAGGAAAACGCTCGCGGCACACATCCATTTAGTGGGCGCCCTCACCTTGAATTACCGCGCCGGGAGTCTGCGCCAGAATCTTCAGGTCAAGCCACACGGACCAGGCGCGCGCATACTTCAGGTCCAGGCGCACCATTTCGTCAAAGCGCGTCCGGCTGCGCCCTTCCACCTGCCACAATCCCGTGATGCCAGGTTTAATTTCCAGAACGCGGCGGCGATGCCACACTTCGTACTTCCTAAATTCGTAAGCCAGCGGTGGCCGCGGCCCTACCAGGGACATGTCTCCACGCAGCACATTCCAGAATTGCGGCAATTCATCCAGGCTGGTTTTGCGAATAAACCGGCCGATTGGGGTCACTCGAGGATCTTTCTGAATCTTGAACACCGGCTTCGCGGCAGCTCCCGAATTTCCATCCACCTGGCCGGCGATGAATTGCTCGACGTACTGCTGGTGAATTTTTGCATCGCAATCCGTCCGCATCGACCGGAACTTCAATACCGTAAAAGTCTTTCCATGCTGTCCAAGGCGCTCCTGCTTGAAAAGCACCGGGCCTTTTGAGGAAAACTTGATCGCCAAGGCCACAGCAGCGAAAATCGGGGAAAGGAAAACCAGCGCCGCGGTGCTCCCTGCCAGATCAATCGCCCTCTTGATCGCCAGAGGAACTTTCCTGGCGTCCTCGCGCTTTTGGATTTCCGGGTACAGCTTGATGTTCGCCGAGTGATCGTTCGCTCCGCTGGCGTATTCTTCAGGGAAAAAATGGAAAGAGACCGTGATGGACGAACTCTTCTCAATCCCCAGCTTCGATTCAAAAATGCTACGGAGCTTGCTCAGAAAACTCTTTTGAACAACTTCATTGGAAGCCTTTCCGAGCTCCGTCCCAATCACGCCCATCAGGCTGTTCTCCAGATACCAGCCGATGATGTCCGTTTCCCGGGTGGCTTCTGACAATGCTTTTGCCAGCGTCTGAACCATGCGGTCTTTTCCGGAAACGGCGTTCACGATCTTTTGCACGTCCACCAGGATCAGCACGAACCGGTTTTGGGCGCGCTCGGCGCGGCGGCGTTCCAGATACAGCATGGAGACGAATGCGTCCTCGTTCAGCAACATCCGGGGCGGGGTATTGCCCATGTTCGGCACGGACAAATGCGCCCGAACCTCCAGCTTGGGCCTTTCTTCTTTTCGCCGCGCGACCGCTTCCATTGGACTCATTTTTCTTGCTCCGATTCCTAATCGAGTGAAGTTAGATTCCCGCAGGCGCGCGGAGTGGGCGAAGTATCCGCTGCGTCATGCTTTCTCGAGTTTCTTCCTTGACCACGGAAAGCCACGAGGTTTCCACTTCCATCGCCACCGATCTCTGAAGCAGCGTCACCGAAAGAATCACACGATGATTGCCCTTCACATTGACCAGAATTCCTTCCAACCCGGATAATGTCCCGTAGTTCACTCGCACGCGCTGGCCAACTTCCAGGTACGGCCAAGGTTGCTTGGGCATTCCGGAGGACACCGCAAGTTGCAGCGCCTGAATTTCCTCGTCCGAAACCGAGATGGCCGTCCGGCCATACCCGACAATCTGCAAGACTCCCGGGGTGGTGATTACCGGGCGGCGGTTTTCAAAATCGAACCGGCAAAAGAGATAACCAGGGAAAAGCGGCTGCTCCACTTCTTTGACCCTGTCCGACCACTTCCGAACGCTCTTGTAAGTCGGCAGCAGGCACTCGTATCCTTGTCCCTGAATCTGGGAGGCGACGTATCCCTCTTTCCGAGAGCGCACCTGCAGCGCATACCAGGAGGCTCTGGAGGGGGTACCGTTCACCACGGTCTCGATTGGGGGGTTCAAAGTTTCGTCAGTCTCCTAGCCCGCTTTGCTGTTCGGTAGGCTATCGCCGTTACAGTCCCAGTGGACCGTCACTCCCTTAAGGGCAATTACCCTGCCAGTTGCATGACGGGTAGGCTCCGAAGTTTCAGTCTGTGCCATCCTGTAACTCGCTAATTATGAATACTTTACAAAATGTCGAATTCAGGGCACCGATTCGCCAAACCCAAAACCCGGCGGCAATGAGAAAAGCTATGCCCTATTGTTGCAATCGGATTCCGCAGTGCGGTTTCTATCGCTTTAAAACCGGGAGTAATCCACTGAAAACACAGCTTTTACCTGGCGTTAAAGACCACCGTTTTCGACTTGGTTGCCATATTCCCCAATAGTTCGGAGGACTGGACCCTGGATTCTGCCTAGGGCCCCTAGAGTGGCTGTAGGCGCTGCGGGGGCCCACTAGATGCTAGGAAGGGTGGGTATTACGGGTAGTCTATAGCCCACGGCTTCGATCTGGGTGGCATCGCGGCCCGCACGCTAGCCGTCACCTTTTCGAACCGAAGACAATGCCCTTGACCGTGTCACCAGCTTTTCTCGATTGATTCATGCGGCATCAGGCTAACTCGGCTCTCGGGAGTTTTCCCGAATATCTGAAATACTGGGGGCGATCTCTTGGACAAGATAAATTACGGATCTCAGGGGTTGGCATGATGGACAGTTCAATTTTCAATCTTCCAGGAAGGGCTATTTCTTGACTCTCGATTCCTCTCGTTCTCCCAATCGCTGGCTTATTTTTGGAGTCTGGGTATTGCTTTCTTTTTTGCTCTTTGCAAAACCAGTCTATGACCTCTTTCAGTTGGCAAGCCACGACGAAACCGCTTCCCATATTCTTCTGATTCCCTTTATTACTGCGTGGCTCTTGTACACGGAGCAAAAACCATTACAGCCGGGAGTTGCTTTTGGGCTCCAGCCGGCACTCCTTTTACTTGTGCCTTCGCTTCTGGCGGCTATCCTGTCCTTGAACTGCCAGGCTTGCGCTCCGAAAACCCGCTTGAGCGGCTATGTCTTGTCTCTCGTGCTTCTGCTGGCGGCCGGTTTTATTTTCGCTTTCGGTGCCGTGGCCGCCAAATCCTCCGCGTTCGCTCTGGCATTCCTGCTGTTTGCCATCCCCATCCCAGAGCTATTTCTCGGCAAGATCATCTACGCATTGCAGGCCGGTTCGGCGGCGATTGCGGAAGTATTCTTCAATCTGAGCGGCGCTCCGGTCTTGCGCCAGGGATTTGTATTTCGCCTGCCGGTAATGTCGATTGAAGTGGCGCAGGAATGCAGCGGAATTCGTTCCAGTTTGGCGCTTCTGATCCTGGCTCTGCTCGTCGCGCATTTTTCCTTCCGTCCGTTCTGGAAGAAATTGGTATTCGTGGCCGCGGGTCTTTGCATGATGTTATTGAAGAATGGGATCCGCATTGCCACCCTGACTTTGCTCGCCAATTACGTTAACCCTGCTTTTCTGACGGGAAGCCTGCACCATCAGGGGGGAGTCGTCTTTTTTCTGATCGGTTTAGCGCTGCTGGTCCCTGTTTATTGGATTCTGCGAAAAGGGGAAGCGCCGGCTGCTCCTGTGGCTTTGCAGCAGCAATAGCGATTTGTTCTTGAACCAGGGTTCCGCGGGATAAATTCCAGGAGGGAATCAATCTTTGGTTTTGGGCTCCCCGTCCTGCTGGGAGCCGTAGCCGTAATAATATCCGCCGTACGAATCGCCTTTATCCACGCGATTCAGCACCACACCCAACAGATTCTTGTCGTGGAACTCCGAAGAAGCCTTCGAGGCCAGTTCAAAATCGGTGGAACCGGCCCGCACCACGAACAGCACGCCGTCGCACATATCGGCAAGAATGCTGGCATCGTGCACCGCCAGTGCCGGCGGAGAATCAAGAATGATCCAATCAAAGATCAACGACATCCGGTCCAGCAACTGTCTCATCCGCTCGCTGTGCAGCAACTCGCTTGGATTCGGAACCTCGCTTCCGCCCGGAATCAGGCACAGGTTTCCATCCTTCTCCACCTGTGTGACCTGGTACTCATCAAATGCCCCTCGAAGGTAATCCGAGAGGCCCGGCCTTTCGGATGCGCCGATATGAAGATGCAGGCGAGAGGCTCTCAAGTCGGAATCAATCAGCAGAACTCGCCGATTTTCCTGCCGGATAAAGGATTGCGCCAGATTGGCAGCCACAAAGGTCTTGCCCTCGGCCGGGGTGCTGCTGGTGATTAGAATTTTTTTCAGGGGTTGCGCGGAAGCGATCTGGTAAAGCCGCGAGCGCAAGGTCCGGAATTTCTCCGCGCCGACGGAATTATTCGAATGAGCCGAATATACGCTCACACCGGGATCCACTTTCCAGCTAACCTGCGTGCAACGTTTCGCAAAATCCTCGAATCGCTGCTGTCCGGGATCGGCTTTCTCCGCCAAGCGCGGCTTGGCCTGGATTTCTCCATTTGCGGGTGATTTTCCGGCAATTTCTTCGTGGATCGAAATATCCACCAGATCAGAGGTCGAGTGGTTTACGGTCTGCGCGCTTCGTTCTTCTGCGGCTTTTTTTAAGGCTTCGTGAATCCGGCTCATCTATCGCTCTTTTCCGTTTTTCTCACTGCCGATCCCGAATTTGAAACAAGGCCGTCGCGTTTCTGTTCTGGTGGTTCTCCGCTATCCGTTTCCGTGAGCCCGCACATCAAAACTGGGCACGCTTGTCAGCACCGGAAGCTTCATGCAAAGCTCAACATCACGCTCTGAGTACATCGCTTTGTCGCTGACGGCCAGCAGGTAAAGAATGCCGAGAGACAAGGCAAGCCCCGCTCCGAGACTCCCTCCCACAAAGATACTCTTCTTCGGAAAAGATGGCGTGGAAGGGAGACTGGGCGCATCCAGCACTTTGAAACTTTCTCCCTGCTGTTCGTGCTCCAGGTCCGTGGCCATCGCCGAATTTTCCCGCTTTTTCAACAGATCGTTGTAAATATCGGAAGCCGTCTGGTAACTCCTGGTCAGTTCCTTCAATTGCTGCTCCACAACCGGGCTAGCCTGCAAGCTGCCCTGAAGCGCCCGGATCTGATCCTGAATTTGCGCCTGCCGCTTGGTCATGTCCGCGATCGTGAAATCATCCTGTTTGATCCTGCTCCGCAGTTGCTGAATCGCTGGCGGCTCATGCAACGCGGCTTGTGCCGCCGACACTGCCGGCTTGGGGGCAGGAGCCTCGCCCATTTTTCGATTCAATTCCGCAATCTGGGCCTTCACTTTGATCACGTCAGGGTGCTGTGGAGTGTATTTCGCCAACAAAGCCGAAAGTTGCTGCTGCAGCGCCGTCAACTCCTGATCCTGCGTTTCCGGGTTTTGTTGCCCCACTTGCGTCGCTTTCCAATTGGCTTCCTGGTTGGTCAGCAATGTTTCGTTTAAGGATTTGTCCTGCTGTGCGCGGGTCAGAGCCTGGGTCGTGGCATCCAATTGCGCATTCATCCCGCCCAAAAGCGCAAGGTTTGTCTGTTCCCGCTCCGGCATGGAGACCAGGTGCTTTGCCTTGAACTCTGCGAGCCGCTTGTCTTGCTCGTCCAGCTTGGCCTTCGCTTCGTTTAATTGTTCGGTCAGGAATTGCGTTGTCTTGTTCGATTGAGCCACGCGTACCGTCGCGTTTTGCTCCATGAACATCGAAGTGATTTCCTGGCAAATCTGCTGCGCCAATTGCGGGTTATCGAAGGTCACGCTGACATTGAATCCTGGCGGTTGCCTGTCCGCGGATCCGGCTAGCGGCTCGATCAACTCCACGTGTACTGCGCCCTTCAGTTTTTCGACCAGGTCTTCCATGTGGGTCGTCTTGCGCTCAAGGGGATACAGATCAAATTTATTTACGATCGGTTCCAACCGGGACCGGCTCAAAATCTGCGCCTTCATGGAAGCCATGCGTTGATTCAGGTCATTCGTGATCACGGGCTTGATCACGTCTATAGGGACTGTAGGCTGTTCAACAAGAACGAGAGTGGACGAAGTGTATTTCTTGGGAAGAACAAGAGAGGCCGCCAATCCCATGGCGCCCAGCGTCACAGTTATGAAAGCCGGAATCCACCAGTAGCGGCGAAGGATTCGCTTCACATCTGCTACTGTTATATCTCCATTTCGTACCATTTCCCACGACCTCGCTATCGAAAAGCCCTAAAACCCAGCCCGGACCGGCCTCAAACAGAGCCATCCCAGACAGAGACAAGATGCACGAGGATAACCACGCAGAAACAGCCTCAACTTCCCCCTGATTTTCCCACAATGAAACAACCAATTCAATATCAATAAGTTACGCTTTTCCTGTCAATGCAATTCTCGATTCGTTTTCCCCTTGCCCAGCTCTAACCCCAAATAGTGGAAAAAAAATATCCCTATTATCCCCTCGCTTCCCCTCCCTTGCGTTTCCCATTGCTCTCTTGCATCAACACATTACTGATACACTCCAGCCAAACTGATATCATGTGCCTTATCCGCTAGATTCTCTTAAATTTAACACTGACCCAGCAGGCTGCTTGCGACCAGTGGGACAGAGGTGCACAATTGCTTCTCCGAACCAGTATGAAATCCACCATGTTCCATCACGATTTTCAATTCCACCATGTCAAGCCCCCCGGGCGAATTTTGTCCGTGCTGCTCCTGCTCATGGTAATTCTAAACTCGGGCTGCAATCGTGATCCCAAAAAATTCCTGGCAAAGGGCAACGCCAGTTATGACCAGGGTAAGTATTCCGCTGCTTTGATATTTTACGGCCGCGCCATTCAGCTCGATCCTCGTTACGCCGAAGCACACTTCAAGCTTGCGCAAACTCAACTCAAACTGATGAGCTGGTCCGCTGCATTCGCCGAACTTCAGCGAACAGTCGAGCTCCAGCCGGACAACTGGGAAGCGCAGCGCGAACTTGGAAGATTGCAACTAGCTGGCGGGCAGAAACAGGAAGCGAAAGACCGCGCCCTGTTGATCCTCAAATCCAATCCCGGGAACGTCGACGCGCAACTTCTCCTTTCTGACGCCGATGCTTCTCTCGGCCACTCCGAAGATGCTTTCAAGGAAGCCAACGAAGCCGTGCAGATGGCGCCGGAGCGCGCCGCGACCTATCTGAATCTCGCGCAATTGCAAATGCGCAGCGGAAATCTGAAAGACGCCGAGCCAAATCTGCTTAAAGCACAGAGCCTGGATCCAAAAGCGCTTACCGCTTACTTGATGCTGGGCGGTTTATACCATCAACAGAAACGCGATTCAGACGCGGAAAAGCAATTTCAAGGAGCCATCGCCGCTCTCCCGCAGGATCCTTCTCCCCGCGCAGCGCTGGCTGCACTCTACTTCTCCGAGGGACAATCGGCGCAGGCGGAACAGGTCTTGACCGATGCCAAGAATCAATTGAGCACCAATCCCGCTGCGTACAGGATGCTGGGAGACTCCTATCTTTCCCGCGGCCAGGCTGAAAAGGCGACCACCGAATTTGGCGCGCTATCCGCAAAATACCCGGACGATCTTGCGGTTCAGAGAACTTACATCCAACTCCTGATCCTGAACAATCGCCTGGATGACGCTTCGCCGCGAATCGAAGCCATTTTGAAGAAATCGCCCCAGGATGGTGAAACCCTGGTCCTGAAAGGACAGGTGCTGCTACGCCAGCACAAACCGGACGAAGCTCTCACCACCTTGCAGGCTGCGGTCAAGAGCGCCCCGGACAATGCCATGGGCCATTATCAATTGGGCCTGGCGTTCGTCGATAAAGGCAACATCCAGCAGGCAGAGACTGAATGGCGAGAAGCTGTCCGGCTTCGCCCCGCTCTTACCGAAGCGTGGCTGGCTCTGACGAAAAGCGCCGCCTCCAAGGGCGATTGGAAAAACCTGGAAGATTTGAGCAACCAATTGAAGAAGTATTCCCCGAATTCCGCGGATGGTTATCTCTATCATGCAACCGCGCGAATGAATCTGGGCGACGCCGTGGGCGCCGAGGCCGATTTGATGAACCTCCAACGAATGGGCCCGCAAAGTCCGCTCTACTACCTGAAGATGGGAGAATTACGGCTGGCGCAAAAGCGGACGGCGGAGGCGGAGGCAATGTTTCGCCAGGCCCTCGCGCGCGATCCGAATTCTTTCGAGGCGGTTCGCGGTATAGTTCAGGTGGATGAAGTAAAGAATAAACCTGCCGACGCAATGGCCTTCGTTCAGGAACAGATCAAGCGAAACCCCGGCAGCGCTGGAATGTTCATGTTGCTCGCCGAACTACAGGTCCAGGCGAAACAACTGAAGCAGGCGGAAGATTCGGCCAACCAGGTTCTTACCCTGGATAAAAATAATGTCCCTGCCATGGTCTTGCTTGCCCAGTTGCAGGCCGCGGGCGGTTCTCCCGAAAAAGCCATCCCCCTCTATCAACGGGCCATTGAACTCTCTCCGCGCGATGTCCGCCTGCAAGTCTCCCTTGGCGGGATGTACGAACGAGTAGGCAACTGGCAGGAGGCCGAGTCCACGTATCAGAAGGTCCTTGGGATTGATTCGGAGAATGCGCTCGCTTCCAACAATCTTGCCTATCTGCTTCTCGAGCATGGCGGCAGTCCGAACGTTGCGCTGACGCTCGCTCAGACGGCCAGGCGTGGCCTTCCTAAACTTCCGAATTCTGCTGATACTCTGGGCTGGGCTTACTACCACAACGGCGGCTACACAGTCGCCGCACCTCTCCTCGAAGATGCGGTGAAGGCGACTCCAAACAATCAGACCTACCGCTACCACCTTGGACTCACCTACCAGAAACTCAACGATCCGGTTAAAGCCAAAGTCGAACTCGAAAGGGTGATCAGCTTGAATCCCACTTCCCCGCTTGCCGACCAAGCCCGTCAAGCGATTTCACAGCTCTCTGGGGGTTGATTCGATTGCAGCGCTCCGGGAAACACTCGCCATGCGCGGATTACCGGCAGGCATCGATTTGGCTCAACGTAGCTTGAGTTATCCCTACGTCAAGGTCATCTCCCGGGCGTCAGAATTCGCAACTTTAGGACTCGAGCCATTCCAGCGGCGGACTCCACACCTATCCGCGGAACTTCCGAATTTATTAACTCGAAATACTTTAATGTGGGAGACTTTTGACCAGGAGAAACTCGTCCATGAAAGGTGTCGTGCTCGCCGGCGGTAAGGGGTCGCGGCTTTATCCCCTTACGCGCGTCACCAACAAACATCTGCTTCCCGTTTATGACCGGCCGATGATCTTTTACCCCATCCAGACGCTGGTGGACGCGGGTATTCGCGACGTGATTGTCGTCACCGGCGGTCAAAACTCCGGCGACTTCATCCGCCTGCTCTCCAACGGCAAGGAATTCGGCCTCCACCGCATTCATTACACGTATCAGGAAGGGGAAGGAGGCATTGCCGACGCATTACGGCTGGCGCAGCCATTCGTTGAAGATGAAAAGATCTGTGTCGTCCTGGGCGACAACATTATTGAAAATAATATTGTCGCCGCGAAAGAGTCGTTCGAGAAACAAAAACGCGGCGCCCACATTCTGCTGAAAGAAGTCCAGGACCCGGAACGCTTTGGCTGTCCCGAACTTTCCGGCGGCAAAATACTCAAGATTGAAGAAAAGCCTAAGAAACCCAAATCACAATTTGCCGTAACTGGAATCTATTTTTATGATTCGACAGTTTTTGAGAAAATCGGCAAGACCAGGCCCAGTTCGCGCAACGAGCTCGAAATCACCGACGTCAACAATATGTACCTGAAGGAAAAAACGCTCACCTACAGCACCATGGATGGTTGGTGGACGGACGCGGGAACGTTTGAATCCCTCCTGCGGGCAACGAATCTTGCCGCCCAGACGGGGACCAACAAACTCCCAGGACGAGGGAAACCGCCGCGCCCATCCGAAGATCCAAGATAGTGCCGAGGGGATTCTCGCTTAGGCGGCCAGTCTCGATTTCGCGAAAGGAAGGCAGTGATTGAAAGTTCTGGTCACAGGGGGAGCGGGGTTTATAGGCTCCAACTTCGTACGTTTTCTTCTGAACGCCCGCCGCGACGTCCAAATCGTCAATTTCGACAAGTTGACCTACGCCGGAAACCCGGAGAGCCTGACGGATGTCGCATCAGACCCGCGCTACCACTTCCTTCGCGGTGATATCACCGACTCCACTGTGCTCGCTGAACTCTTCAGCCGCGGGTTTGATGTCGTCGTCCACTTTGCCGCGGAGACGCATGTGGATCGCAGCATCGAGGACGCCTCCCCTTTTCTCAACACCAACATTATCGGCACTCAGTGCCTACTGGAAGCGATCCGCGGATTTCCCTCAACTAAGTTCATCAACATCAGCACCGACGAAGTTTATGGCAGCGCCCCTGCCGGAGTTGCCTTCAAGGAAGAATCCTCGCTCGACCCGCGCAGCCCCTATGCGGCAAGCAAGGCTTCCGCTGAGCATTTCGTCACTGCCTATGCCAGCACCTATGGCGTCTCGTCTGTGATCCTGCGATGCACCAACAATTTCGGTCCCTTTCAATTTCCAGAAAAGTTGATTCCGCTGATGATTGCGAACGCGCGCGAGGACAAACCTCTTCCCATTTATGGGGACGGCATGCAGGAACGCGACTGGCTTTACGTGGAGGACTATTGCCGCGCCATCGCGCTGGCGATTGAAAAAGGCAC
Organism: Candidatus Limnocylindrales bacterium; assembly: GCA_035577585.1. Classification (GTDB taxonomy): domain Bacteria; phylum Acidobacteriota; class Terriglobia; order Acidiferrales; family UBA7541; genus Acidiferrum. Next base: position 2,519 of record DATLVJ010000332.1, on the reverse strand, counting down.
GCCGGGCTCAATCTACAATGTGTCTTCCGGCCTATCCCAGCCCAATCTAAAAATTGTGCGCACAATCCTTCAATCCCTCGGCAAATCAGATTCCCTGATTCAATATGTCCAGGACCGCCCCGGCCATGATCGCCGCTACGCTCTTGACAGTTCGAAAATCCGGCGGGAACTTGGTTGGGGCCCGCTAGTCAGCTTCGAGGATGGCATTCGCAAAACGATCGAGTGGTATGGCGCCAACTCCGAATGGCTCGATCACGCCCGTTCCGGTGAATACCGCAATTATTATGAGCGGCACTATGACCGCCGCTCGGAGACCTTCGGCTCTCATGTTGACCGGTGACACGGTGGATGCCTCAGATTCCTCACAATATTCCGCCCCTGTGAAAAATTTCAACGCACCACCAAACTTATGCGCATTCTGATCATCGGCTCCAATGGCCTCCTGGGGAGTGATTTGGTCGAAGACTGGCCGGGTGACATCATCCTTCCGACAACTTCCCGCGATGCCGACATCCGCGAGATCGCGCAGGTTCGTAAATTGGTGCACCGGGCGCATCCCGACTGGATCATTCTGGCTGCAGGCTACACCGATGTGGATGGCAGCGAGCAAAACGCAGACATGGCTTTCGCAGTGAATCGCGATGGCGCGAGGAATGTCTCGATTGTGGCCAGGGAGCGGGGCGCAAAACTATGTTATCTGAGCACCGACTACGTTTTTGACGGCGCCTCGGATCACCCCTATGAACCCGATGCTCCGGTTCGTCCGCTCAACGTCTACGGTGCTTCAAAAGCCGCAGGTGAACAAGCGGTTCAGGCACAAGCAGGTCACTGGCTGATTGCCCGGACGTCCTGGCTTTTTGGCGCGAGCAAATCCTGTTTCCCGGAAAAAATCCTGCGTGCGGCGGATTCCCAGCCGGAGCTGAAAGTGGTTGCCGACCAGATCGGATCCCCGACGTATACAAGAGATCTAGCCGCCGCAATTTGCGGATTGGTGCAGGCGGATGCGCGCGGCATTCTGAACATTACCAACTCTGGTTCCTGTTCCTGGTTTGAATTCGCAAAAGAGACGCTACGCGGCTCAGGCCGAAATATCTCCATCTCGCCGATTACATCCATTCAAGCCGCTCGCCCTGCCCGGCGACCTTCCTATTCCGTCTTGTCGCCGAAAGCCCTGGCAACCCACGGCATCACCCTGCGCACCTGGCAAGAAGCCCTGGCGGCATACCTGATCGAATTGAGACGCATGGGCAAACTCAACTAGGGAAATTGCAGCCTCTCATCGGATAATTTCTTATGCTCAATCGTCTCCGCTACTGGATTCCCGCCATCGGCGTGGCCATTCTGATTTCAGTTTTCTCCACACATTACTTCAGCGGCGAACAGACCTCTCACATCATCCTCCCCGTCCTGCGCTGGCTCTTCCCTTCCGCCACTCCTCACACCCTTCGCTTGCTGCATTTCGGAATTCGCAAGGCGGCTCACATCACAGAGTTCGGTGTCTTCAGTGTCGCCGTATTCCACGGTGTTCGAGCAGAGCGCCAGGGCTGGCGGCCGGAGTGGGCTCTAATCACGCTATTCATAGCAGTCAGCTATGCCGGACTTGACGAGTGGCACCAGTCGTTTGTGCCGATGCGCGAAGCCAGATTCCGCGACGTCTTGATCGACTCCACAGGCGCGGTTCTGGCTCAGGCGCTTGCTTGGGGTTACGCCAAGTTCAACCGGAATTCGCTGCCTTCACCGGAGCTAGAGGAAAAAGCTCCCTCGTGATTCCGGTTGCTTGCGCTCCTTACGGGATTGCCGCGACCGCTTCGTTCGAGTCGATGCTCTCGTTTCCGTTCGCATCCACTGCGGTCGTCACGTAGTAGTAGGTCGTAGTGTTGGCCACGGTCGCGTCGGTGTAGTTCACACTCGACACCAAGCCGGTGTTCACTTTCGTGTATCCCGAGCCGCTAGTCAGGCTGCGGTACACGTTGTAGCCGCTCACCGTGGAAGTACTTGCGGTCCACGACAGGCTCACGCTGTGCGTCACGATCACTGCCCCGGTGCCCGAAAGCGTAATCGTCGCAGGTGACCCGGTGGCATTGCTGGTTACCGTCACGCTTCCGCTCGCGCTGCCCGTAACCGCCGGGCTGAAGAGTACGTTGAAGGTCAGGCTCTGCGAGGGCGTCAAAGTAACTGGAACGCCGGCCCCGCTCAGCGAATAACCCGTTCCGGTTGCCGCGATCAGCGAAATCTGCACGTTGGAATTGCCAGTGTTGGTTAGCGTTACAGGCAGCGTCGAACTGGTGCCGGTATTCACGTTTCCGAAACTCAGGCTATTCGTGCTCAAGGAAAGTAGCTGCGTGGCTGCCACCCCGGTTCCGGTTAAGGAAACCGTGCTTGGTGAAGTGGCTGCGTTGCTCACGATGGTGATACTTCCGCTCGCCGCGCCCGGAACGGAGGGCTGATACTGGGCGTTGAAATTGCTCGTCGCACCCGGATTGATGGAAAGCGGCAGCGTCAAACCCGTTACGCTGAAA
>DATLVJ010000331.1:0-7562 GCA_035577585.1 Candidatus Limnocylindrales bacterium | reverse complement strand
TCCACCCAATTCGCCGAGCGAATGGCAGTTCCGGCACTGCTTCACCTGAAAGACCAGAGCCCCTTGCCGCTCCAGGGCGGTGGTGCCTTTCAGAAAACGCTCCGGCACGGGATCGCCGCTCCAGGCATTCATGTGCGGACTCCACGGGGCAAAACCGGCCATATGCGTGAAGGTGCCAAGTGTGACCGCAATCAGAAGGATGCTCAGCACCGCAATCGGGCGCCGGCGCCAGCTTTTTTCTCCTTCGCCAAAAATAAACGGCAGCAGGATCAGGGCAAAAATCACGACCACCGGGCCAATCAGAAGGGCCGGCGTCTCCAAAGATGGCGGAAGCAGCGAAAGAAGCGCATAGAGCCACAGAAAGAAATAATCCGGCCGTGGGGCGGTTTGAATAATCGTGGGGTCGGGGCGGCCGCTGGGTCCGAAGGGGCCGAAATAGACGGCGCACGCGGCAACCGCCGCCAGGATGATTGCGCTGAAGAAAAGGTCTTTCCATATGGCGTAGGGAACGAACGGCTCGCCGTCTTTCTTCACCAACTCTTCATACTCCGCCGTGTACGTCGCCCGTTTCACGAGGCGCCCGGGCATCGGCCAATCATTGACACCGAGCTTCAGCACCATCAAAAGGTGCAAGCCCACCAGCACAATCAGCAGGCCGGGAATCACGAAAACGTGCAGGGCAAAAAAACGCGTGAGCGTGGCTCCGGCAATAATCGGGCCACCAAGCATCAGTTTCACGGTCGCCGGGCCCAGGATGGGGACACGCCCCGCGATGGATGCGCCGATTCCAAGACCCCAATAGGCGTCCTGATCAAACCGCAACACTTGCCCGCTGAAGGCCATGCCCAAAGTCATGAGCAGAAGAAAAACGCCGACAATCCAGGTGAGCTCCCGCGGAAATTTGTAAGCGCCGAAAAGAAATACCTGCACCATGTGGATCAGTACGATCGCGACCATGAAGTTCGATCCCCACCCGTGGAGAGCGCGGATGAACCAGCCGAGCGTGACGTCGTGATTCAGCATTTGCAGGCTGTTCCACGCCTCGGCCGCGGAAGGCACGTAAATGATCGCCAGTAAGATTCCGGTGACAACCTGCAGCACAAGAATTGCCAGCGCCGCGCTTCCGAAAACGTAGAACCAGCTGGCGGTTTTTCGCGGCACGGCATGCTCCGCCGTTTCGCGAATCACCTCCGCCAATTGGAGGCGCCGCTCGAGCCATTCGCCGACTTGAGAAATCAGGCGCATGGCGGCCGCTCCGTATCCAGAGCCGCGGTCGGCGAGCCCGGGGTGGGAAGTTCGCCGGCCTGAATGGTGATCAATCCATCTTTCACCTTGTGGGGGTATTCGAAAAGCCCGCGCTCGGGTGGTCCCGATGCGCGCGAGCCGTCGCGATAATATGCGCCGCCGTGGCACGGGCACATGAAGAGACCCGATTGCTGAAACCATCGCACCGGACAGCCAAGATGCGCGCAATTGATTGCAAAAACTTGAAACTCTTCGCCTTCGATGTGGCGCACCCAGCAAGCTGTATTCACCGTCTGGCCGTCCGCCGGCATCACGTTCGGATTGCGAAACGTGGCCAGCCGAGTTTCACCTTCGGGAAATTCGCTGACGCGGCCGAGTGGCACCCACTGGAAATAGGCATTCGTCCGCCCGCGCGTGACTGAGGAAAAAACGTAGCGCAGGATCGGGACCGCGATGGCCGCTGCGACCAATCCGTTAAACAAAATTCCCAGCTTCATAAAAAGCCCGCGGCGAGTGAGCAGTTTTTCGTTCGACATCATCTGGCTCCTGGTGCTGGAGTGTTAGGCGCGGCGGGATACGGTTGCCCGGGATTCTGCACCCGCTTTGACGCCAGCCAGGCAACAACGTCGGTGATTTCCTCCCCCGACATCGGCTTACCGGGCACGTTCGATCGCCAGTCCGGTGCATTCAATTCCGGCCTGCCGGTGATTACCAGCGTCCTTAATCCCTGATCGCTCACCAAGGCCAGAAAAGTTGGATCCGCGATCGCGCTGCCTTTTTTTCCGCCTCGCCCTTCTGGGCCGTGGCAGGATTCGCAATACGTTTTGTAAACCTGCTCGCCACGCGCGGGAACCCCCGGCGATTTCGCCAAATTCAAATAGGAAGGCGCCTCGATTCCATTCAGAATTCCGGGCCGGCTCCAGTTGGCCCTGATTTGTTTCGTGATGACATCAATCTGCTTGTCCGTCAGCATTCCACCCGAACTTTGCGCAAACGCCGGCATGGAAGTCCCGGGCATGCCCTGGGCAGTTACCTTGCGCATCTGAACTTCGTCCGCGATCGCCAGGTATACCGGATCGCCAAGCGCGATGGCCGCTCCGCCGCGCCCCTCCGCTCCGTGGCATCCGGCGCAATTCTCGGCGTACAGAATTTTGAAATCCAGAATCTCGTCGGGCGCCAAAATCTCCGAATCTTTCCCCGGCCGGCCAGGAGACATTTCGCAGCCGCAGAGCAGCAAAGCTCCCAGGGCCAGGAAACAATACGAATGCAAAAATGATCTCAAGGGCGTTTCTCTCCGCCTTCCTTTTGCCGCATCATTCCCGGGGCTTCAATCCCGGCCCGCACGGCGAAGGGCAGATTCTCTCGCGTCGGAACCCGCGATTGCCTCATCACCACCAGTCCCGCAACAACGCCAAATCCGATCTGCGACGCCATGAACCAGAACCAGTTGATGTGGCTTTCGAGGACGGGATTCAGCAAGCCGAGAATCGAGTAAAGCAGCCCCGACCACAAGACGGGAGCAATCAGCCCGCCCAGAACAATCGGCCGCCGGGGAAACATCGGCAGCATCGCGCCGTAAAGCAATCCAACCAGCGTGGAGACGATTCCGTGCAGAATCAGCGCCACAAAGAATGGGCCGGCGTGAAAGGCGTTCAACTGCGCGGGTTCCAGGTTCACCGGCTGCGTATAAATCCCCGCGGCCAGAAGATTGATCGGATACCAGATGCTGCCTGTTTTTAACAGGCCGTAGATGCAGGCTAAGACCGCCATCGCCACGCTTCCAGCCCAGCCGCCTTTCACACCGGCGGAAATCGGGTAGGTTTCGAGTGGCAGCCATGCGCGCACAATCGCTTCATCAACGTGAATCCGCTCGACGCGCCGCCGCTCTGTGGCGATGGCGTCATCCTCCGGCGAAATCTCCACCAGGATTTCCTGCTCGCGCGGAAAGACGTCGCGGAACCAACCCACGCAACCCGCGAGCGAAAGTACCGTTCCAAGAACAGTGACGGACACGTCCGTCAAAAGCCCGGTAAAGAGCAGCGTGACTCCGAACGCCAGGACAAACGGCCACACCGTCGGCGCCGGCAACTCGATCCCATCCGGATGCTTCAAATCGTGCCCCAGTTTGTCCGCCGTCGGCCGCGTCGCCATCATCGCCTCTTAACGCCCCAGAATGTAAACCACCGTGAACACCACAACCCACACCGCATCCACAAAATGCCAGTACATCGAAAGCACTTCCACGCGCGCGAATTGATCCGAGCCAACGCGTCCGGCCAGGCCAAATAAAAAGACAATGCTCAAAAGGATCAACCCCACGGTGACGTGAAACGCATGCAGGCCGACCAGCGAATAGTAGGTGGTACCAAAGAGATTCGTCGAAATGGTCAGGCCGTGTTCATAAATCAGCCGGTGCCATTCCACCCCGGTGCCAAACAGGAATAAGCCGCCCAGAAAAATCGTCAGGAACCAGAAACCAAGAAAGCCTCCGCGCACGCCCCGCGACAGAAAACGTTCGGCGAAATGAATCGTGAGGCTGCTGGAGAGCAGGCAAATCGTGTAGAAAATCGGCGTTTCCAGAACTTCTCGCGGCGTCGGGCCACTGAGGCTCCTGCCCGCATAGTAAAGATAGGCCACCACGAAGATCGTGAAGATCGCCGACTCCGCGATTATGAGGCAGGCCATCGCCACCTTGCCGCGGTAAGGAAGCTTCCAGGCAGCCGGCGCCTGCGCGACGGAGATTGTCGCTTCGCTCATTGATCGCACTCCTTAGTCATAACGGCTATCCGGATCTTCGGGATGCTTCAGATCCCAGAGCGGCCTGCGGCTTGCAACCGATGGAATTACGGCGAAATTGTAAGCCGGCGGCGGCGAGCTAACGGACCATTCGAGCGTCCAGGCATCCCACGGATCGTTCCCGGCCTTTGGGCCCTTGAAGTAGGAATAAATCAGGTTCGCAACGAAGAGCAGCGTTGCGATGGCCTGCACCAATGCGCCAATCGTGCATAACAGATTCCATATTTCCCAGCCGCGACCGGGCTCGTAGGTGTAAATGCGTCGCGGCATCCCAAGCAGCCCGGGAATGTGCATAGAATCAAAAGTCAGGTGGAACCCGATGACGAAGAGCCAGAAATGGATTTTGCCCAGCCCTTCGTTCAGCATTCTTCCGGTGATTTTGGGAAACCAATAATAGAAAGCAGCGAACACCGCGAACATGATTCCGCCGACGATCACATAGTGGAAGTGCGCAACGACAAAGTACGAGCCGCTCAGTTGCCAGTCAAATGGAGCGATCGCCAGCATGATCCCCGTCAGCCCGGCGATCAGGAACTGGAAAAGGAACGCGATGCAGAACAGCATCGGCGTTTTGAACAGAATCTTCCCTCCCCACATGGTGCCAAGCCAATTGAAGATTTTGATTCCCGTGGGAATTCCAACCACCATCGAAGTGACGGCGAAAAAGGTATTGGCATAGGAGCTCATCCCAATCGTGAACATGTGGTGCGCCCAGACGCTCATGCTGACAAAGGCGATGCACACGGTGGCCCCAACCATGACGGGATATCCGAAAATTGGTTTGCGGGAGAAAACCGGCACGATTTCGGACATGAACGCAAAACACGGAATGATCAGGACGTACACCTCCGGATGGCCGAAGATCCAGAAGAAGTGCATCCAGATGGCCGCCGACCCGCCTGCTTGGGTGTCAAAAAAGTGGCCGCCCATGTACCGGTCGACGAGCAGCATGATCTGGGCCGCGGAAAGAGGCGTGATCGTGATCAACACCATGCCGCTCATCACCAGGGAAAGCCACGCCATTAGCGGCATCCGGCTGAGCTTCATGCCGGGACAGCGCATCGACAATATTGTCGCGATCAAATTGATGGCCGTGGCGATGCTGCCAAATCCAGCCACCAGCACGGAGACCGTCCAGTAATCCGAACTGTGACCTGGAGAGAAGGCGCGAGCGGTCAAAGGCGCATATGCCCACCAGCCAACGTCTGGAGCGTTCCCTGCGCCGTACAAGCCGCTTCCACCCAGGAAGCTGAAATAGAGAAGCAGTCCGGAGAAAGCGGTGATCCAAAAGCTAAAAGCGTTGAGCCGCGGAAAAGCCATGTCTCGCGCGCCGATCATCAGGGGAACCAGGTAGTTCGCAAATCCAAACAGGATGGGCATGGCAACGAAGAAGATCATGGTAGTGCCGTGCATGGTGAACATGCGGTTGAATACTTGCGGGGAAACGTAGTCGGCGTGAGGCCGGATCAGCTGGATGCGCATGATGGTGGCTTCGATGCCCCCGATCACCAGAAAAACCAGCGCGAAACCGATATACAGGATTCCCAGCCGCTTGTGATCGACCGTGGTCACCCACCCGTGGAGCGTCTCCAACCAGGAACCGCTGGTGGCTTCCGCGGCGCGAATCGCCATTGCATCCGATGACATGCCCATTCTCCCGAAACTATTTCGTTACCGCAGCGTCTCCAGATAGCGCACCAGCGCGTCCAGATCGGAATCGCTTAATTTCATCGCCGGCATCAGCGAGCCCGGCTTGATCATCTCTGGATCTTGAATCCACATGCCAAGGTTCTCCGGTGTATTTTCGGCCGCGCCAGAGGCGATGGTTCTGCGGCTCATCATGTGCGTGAGGTCGGGTCCGAAGCGTCCCGTCGCCGCCGTTCCCGCCACCGCGTGACAATTGATGCACGGGGTCGTTTCAAACACCTTTCGCCCGGCGATGACCGAGTCGTCCTGCTTCGCCGGTTGCTTTTGCGCGTTCACCCAGTTCTTGAAATCTTCCGGGCTGTCCACCGATACCTGCAAAAGCATCTTCGCGTGCTGCGTGCCGCAATACTGGGCGCACTGTCCGAGGAAAACACCTGTGCGGTGGGGGTCCATCCACATTTCATTTACCCGGTTTGGTATCAGGTCGGTCTTGCCCGCGAGTTGCGGTATCCAAAAACTGTGATCGGTGTCAGCGGAAAGGAGCTTCAGAAATGTGGGCGATGGGTTTGCCGGATCGCTCACCGGGATATGCAATTCGTTGGCGGTGACCACGCCCAGCGCCGGATATTGGAACTCCCACCAGAACTGGTGGCCGATGGCGATTACTTCCACCGCGTTCGCCGGCTTGTGCGCATCCTGCACGGCGTGAATCACGCGGGTGGTCGCCAGCACCAGCACCACCACGATCAGAATCGGAATCACGGTCCAAGCCAACTCAATCTGCGTGCTGCCATAGACCTGGGGCGGTTCGTGCTGAGAATCTCCCGCCTTGGCGCGGAATTTAACTATCGCGTAAGTCAGCAGAGTGACGACAACCAGGAAGATCAACCCGCAGATGATCAGGACAAACAACGAGAGGTGAAAGATCGAGTCGGCAGGCGTCGATTGGGGATCAAATATGTTGGGCACGGGATTATCGGCAGGCGCGCCCGCCATGCACAAGCCCGCGGCCAGCAGCAGCCCTGGAACCAAAAGCAGAATTCCCCCCGCCCGCCGCGCGAACTCCGGCCGTTTTGTCAGTCTCAAGGTCATTCTCATACCCGTTCGGTTTCCCCTGGGCCAAAACTCAACAGGCGATTCTCCATCGCCTTCTCCCGGCTTTAAGATTGCGCGATTTGAAGTCCACGGTCTTCAAATGGCATATCTGATGTGGATGAGATGCTCACGGTCTATGAACGGCCAATGATTTTATTTTGTAGACCCGGGAAAAGGGAGATTCCCGACCGAGTGTCCCGCATTGCCCGGGCCGGTATGTTCTCTTAAAATTACAAGAAACCGGCTACCAAAATGGCCAAATGGGGAGGCCAGTTCGCGCCCATCATATGTCGGCACGATTTTACAGACAATGACAAAGCTGAATCAGTGCGTCCGTGGACGGAAGCGCCCACCTACCCCTGGCCTTTTGTAACTATTTGTTTTTGAACAGGATCGCGCGGAAGCCGGAGCCTCCGCCCGACATTGGTGGCTCGCTCCGCGAGGCGAACTTGCGAAATAGTTGGCGCTGTTGAGGCGGCTAGGTAATTCCCAAGCTCTTCTGCATCTGTTCGAGGGAGACGCCTTTGGTTTCGGGGTAAACAAAAAGGACCACGAAAAACTGCAGCGCCATCATGAGAGAGAAAAAAACGAACGGGTACCCGCCGGAGGATGCGGCAAGGAGCGGAAATATTCCCGAAATCAGGGCATTCATGAACCAATGGGAAAAACTGCCCAGGCTTTGCCCCTTTGCCCGGACTCGATTGGGAAAAACCTCGCTGATAAAAACCCAGATGACCGCGCCCTGAGAGAACGCGAAGAAGGCGATATATCCAATGAGC
>DATLVJ010000330.1:0-4680 GCA_035577585.1 Candidatus Limnocylindrales bacterium | reverse complement strand
GAAGATGGGAATCGCCGATAATCCTGGCAAGACTTGGGGTGTCGTCGCTACGGACATCAACAACGATGGATTCCTGGACCTTTTTGTTGCCAACGATACGACTGCTAATTTCCTGTTTGCGAATCGCAAGGGGAAGCGCTTTGAAGAAATTGGATTCACTGCCGGTGTCGCCTATGGCCCCGGAGGAAAAGCGCGTTCGGGCATGGGTGTAGATTCGGCCGACTACGATCAGGACGGCTGGATGGATTTGTTCGTGACGAACTTGGACCATGAGTTCTACGGCCTATACCGCAACGAACACGACGAGTCGTTCGCAGACAGAGCCGCGCCCGCTGGCGTGGCCCGTGAGTCGCAAATGATGAGCGGCTGGGGCGCCAAGTTTTTTGACTACGACAACGATGGCTTGCTCGACCTCTTGATCGCCAATGGCCACCCTGATGATCTGATCGACAAAATCACCCCGGGTGTCACGTACTCGGAGCGGCTTCTCCTTTTCCGAAACACCGGCTCCGGCTTGCAGAACATCAGCAGGGATAGCGGCTCTGTTTTTTCTCGTGAACTCTCCGCACGGGGCCTCGCCCTCGGCGACTTCGATAATGATGGTACTGTGGATGTACTGATCTCCGTTAACGATGGCGCCCCGCTTTTGTTGCGCAACAACGCTGGCCGCCAGAACCATTGGCTTGGACTAAATCTCGTCGGGAAGAAATCGAACTCTGACGCTATCGGCGCCCGCATCACCTATCAAGCCGGGGATTTGAAGCAAAGCCGTTTCAAAGTGGGCGGGGGCAGCTACCTTTCTTCGCATGACCCACGAATTGTCTTAGGTTTGGGGAAGCGCCAGAAAATCGATTGGCTGGAAGTGAAGTGGCCACTGCCCTCGGGGGCGCTCCAACGTTTCGTTGATCTTCCCATCGATCGCTACATTACCATTGTCGAGGGGGAGAGCAGTTGGCGTTGAAGCATCCCGAGTATTACGACGAAATCTGCACGCGCGTCGGTGAAATTTTTCCTAACCCAAACGGTTAAGCCCCAAAAGCAGGCACCAGTCACGCGAAAGAGAATTCAGGGTACAGGCTTACGGACTCTTCTGTCCTAAGCATATGAGTGAATGTGCGTGTCGGAGTGAGGAGAACGGTTTCGAACACCGTTGCACTCCGGAGCGCAACGGTTGCATAGACCGTTGTAGCGACAGTCTTCTGTTTTATTTAAGGTAGCACTGCGGCGGTTTTCCAAACCGCCGCCCGAATCTGGGAGTGGAGTGATCGTATTTGCTTTGCTACCTTCCGCCTAGGGCATTTGCAAGAAAATCGTGCAAGCAGAAATCCGACGGTTCTCGGACCGGTCGTTTTTTCAAGGCCGTGTGGTTTAAGAGAGCTCGTATATTTACTGCATGTGTAGATTAAATTAGCTAAATCTTGCAAAAATGGGTAGCAAGGCTCTGGAACCCGCATAAACATTGGGGGGTTGTGCTATGGCGGAGAGGGGGGGATTCGAACCCCCGGTACAAGTTTTGGCTCGTACAACGGTTTAGCAAACCGCCGCCTTCAGCCTCTCGGCCACCTCTCCGGCGTTTTGTTTCAATAGTTTACCACAGAACCTGCGATAGGCTGGTGGACAAATGGTGGCCTGAAGGATAAGAAGGGCGGAAAACCGCCGCCTGTTGGGCTCTCGGTCTTGACCGTCATAGGCAGGTCAACGCTGGCGTAGACAAATTTCAATTCCCGCTGTCGTCGATCTTCTTCCATTTGTCGCAGTTCTTCGGTCCGCGCCTGAACCTTATCTATGGCATCAAGGACGGTACGATCGAAGACCTTAATATATCGTTCCCTAGTGACGTGCGGTTTGGAGTGACGCAAGATGCGTTGTACGACTATGTCCTGGGCTCCCAGTCCATACAGGTTTGAGGCGAGTCCCCGCCGGAAGGCGTGCCAACCGTACCACGGCAAGCTGATGGCCTCTAGTTTTCGCCGAACTACCCGCCGCCCGACTCTGTCCACGCTGATAGGAAGCCCATCACCGGAGTGAAAAACCACCCCAACTTCTGGATTACCCATGGACTTGCGGTATTCGCCCAAGATTTCTGCCAACGCAGGAATTGCCGGCACTGAATCTCGGCTGGCACGCGTCTTTGGAAGGTTGACTACCGACATCCAAATCGAACGTTTGATCGCCAATTCGGTACCCATGTAGTCGGTCCACTTGAGTCCGCGTAGTTCACATTGGCGTAGTCCCGCGAGAGCGGCTGTCGCGACCAGACTTTTTTCGAGAAGCGGAAGGCAGTCGAGGATTTGCAGAACCTGGCCGAGATCACAAGCCTGTGTCTCACCTGGTTCTTTAGCATGCCTGGGGATCAAAACTCCATCGACAGGGTTGGCCCCAATGAAGGCTCCCTCATTCTTGGCATGAGTAAAGATAATGCTCAAAACTGACTTTATTTGTTGCAATGCCGTTTTCGTGAGCTGGTCCAGCCCGGGAACATAGGTAACACTTTTGGGCCGAAGGGATTTTCGAGCGGTTCGAGCAGCCGAGTCTTCAGATCGACTTGACTGCCGTCCACTTATCTCCGGTCCAGGGTCAAAGCGTAGATGTCGCTGGAGCCGTTGTCGCGAAGCAGAAGAGGAACATCATTGGGGTCCAATCCAAACCAGAATCCCGTAACTCCCGTGAGATAAGTGCCGGCTAGATCAACGACTCGTTCCTGCTTACCGTCCGGAACTGAAATACGATCAACCGACCATGGTTCCGGTCCACGAAGCGCGTAAATGAACTTCCCGTCACGCGACCAGGTGGGAAAGCCCCACGACCCTTGGTGACTTGCCAGGGTGAACGATTGCCGATTCTGCACATCGAAGAGTTTGATTTCGGTGGTCGCCGGAATCGTCATAGCCGATATGAATCGTCCATCGGGGGACCAGCGAGGCGAAAACAATTCATCCGAACCGGGTATCCCTTCGACTTTGCCGCTGGCGACATCCAGAATTGCCAGAGATGCCTTCGGCTCAAAGACCGCAAACACGATTTTGCGGCCATCAGGAGACCAATACCCGTCTTCCCGGCCCGTGCCCTCCACCGAAGGGATGAGTTGTCGAGGGGTTCCGCCTTGGGCAGAAACAGTGTAAAGCTCGGCAAGCTGGGAATTTTGCCTGGCTGTAAACAGAATCTGCATCCCGTCGGGCGACCAACGGCAAACGGCGGGGCGGATCGGAGGGCTTGTAAGTTGGACGCGCTCGCTTCCGTCCGCTCTCGCCCGCCACAGGATGCCATCGGGATAGGTGACGTAGGCGATCTGCTTTCCATCACTGGAGAAGGATAAAAACTCGGCGGAAATTCCGCCAAGGTACGGTTCAAGCCGCTTGGACTTCGCATCGAAGCGGGCCAATTCCGCGCGCGACGTGGTACCCACGGCAAAAACCTTTTTTGCGTCCCTGCTGGGTATGGGCGTGCCCCAATGGATGGGGCCGGAGGTCAGCGGAAAAGGTGCAGAGGAAGTCTGTCCGAAGAGACTATGGCGCTCGTCGAGAGCCCATATCTGCTCGAAGCCTCCGGCATTGGGCCCATTTTCATTGTTGCCGCCGGCAAGAAACAGGTAGAAATCCCCATTGCGAGTCCACCGTCCGCAGCACTGTCCCTCAGGCCCCTGCCAGTTCGGGAACACGGGGTGAAGGTCTCCGCCGGTAGCGGAAATATCCCAGAGCACGCTATTCCGTGTAAAGCGAATGCGGGTGCCATCCGGACTCCATGCGACGTCCGAAATCGCGCCCTCCCCTGTGGTCAGTTTTTGGTTGTTTGTCCCGTCAATTTTCATCGTATAGAGGCTCTCGTCCTGGTCCCCATACGCTACGAACTTTCCGTTCGGCGACCATGCAGGAGAGGAGCCTCCATTCCTCCTCGTGATGAAACGGGGCGAACCTCCGGCCGTTTCCATAGAAAAAATACCGGAGGTCGACCAGAGAAGAAGACTCGTTCCATCCGACGACACATCAGTCGCAATGGGAGATTCCGATCCCGCGGATATCGTGGTGATATCCCCTCCGTCTATTCCGACCTGCCCCACGGGTCCCCACGGATAGGTATTGAAGTAGATCCTGCTTCCATCGGTGCCCGCAAGTCCCCCAATGGAACCGTTGTGGGTAATCTGGGTGTAGTCCGCGACATGCGGGGGTAGAGGCGGCTTGGCTAAATGCCAGAATCCCGCAGCAAAAACAGCCAGGACGACGGCTACGAAAGCGCCTTTCCGCAGGGCCGGCCTCACTGTTTTCCGCGGCGCCTCAACTTCAAATAGCTTCGGCTCCAGAGGTGCCACCTCGCGGGAGTCCGACCATGCTTCCAGAGCAAAGCCCAAGTCAGAAGCCGACTGGAAACGCTGCTCCGGGTCTTTCTCCAGACAGCGCTGCACTACTCTCTGCAACGACGCTGGAAGATTTGGCACAAGCTGCGAAATGCGCTCAGGCTCTTCGTTCAGGATGGAGCTCATGGTTTCGACCGACGTTGCCTTGCGGAACGCGCGTCTACCCGCAAGCATCTCGTAGAGAATTGCTCCGAAGGCAAAAATGTCGGCGCGATGATCCGCCTTTTTCCCGCGCACTTGTTCAGGCGCCATGTAGCCGGCAGTGCCCATCACTATGCCGGGCTCCGTCCTTTCGGTCACTACGGGAGCATTGCTGTCCAAGGCCGGTT
>DATLVJ010000329.1:0-14315 GCA_035577585.1 Candidatus Limnocylindrales bacterium | reverse complement strand
GGTTTGGCCTGTCGCCACAGCCATCGGAAGTGTTACGCCCGTCAAACTGAATGCCGGATTGGAGGATGCCGCCTGGGTAATCGAAACGGGCATCGTGCCGGTGTTTGTGACTGCCACGGTTTGTGTGGTCTGCTTGCCGACTCCGACTTTCCCGAAACTCACGCTCGTGGGGTTCACTTGGAAGGCCGCTTGGCCCGTGGTGGTCTTTGTGCCATTCACCAAACCTGCGCATCCACCTAGGATTCCGCTGCCCAGAAGCAGGGCTGATAGCAGGATCGAACTAAACTTTTGGCGCGGGCTTACGGGTCTCTGCCGTACCCCCATCCCTATGGCCTTGGCAGTTCCCCGAGTTCTCATTGTCTTTCCCTCCGCAGCTTCATCACTCTGCGAGGGTACGAGTACTAGTCCCCTATGACTACTGGCGGGAGGAACAAATTCGGGACAGCCAGTTAAGCTGTCCGGGAGGCAAGATTCCACCTGCCCTTCGGGTCACAATGGGTCGATTTGACAGGGACCCCGAGAATTACGGGATCCTGACATTCCCTGAGACAATCTGTAAAATATTGAATATTAACAGTTTACTGAATGTGGAATTGCGGAATTCTCATTCCTGAGACATTGCTTCTTTGGCCCTTAGGGCAATGGAAGTACAAGTACCCAGTCGGAAACAGCCTGTTGCTCTAAGGTCGCCGATTGTATTGGTAAAGTTGAGCTTGCCGACGGCACAGGCCCTGAGCCAGGTTGCCGACTATTTGGGGATGACTAAGAGATAAGCAGGGAGGCGCAGTCGAGTGGTCCCGCCCCGGCGGGGAGCATTGGCCTGAGAAATCGGCGCGCTCTTGTACCGGCCCAGAAAACACTGCGTAGTCTCACGGTGACTGTCTACTTTCTTGATTTCTTGAACTCCCTGAAGGTCTGGCCAGCTTGGTCTTTTGCCGAAAGCACGGGCTCCCCCTTAAGCGGCCAGCTTATTGCCAAATCGGGATCGTTCCACAAAATCACCCGCTCCTGCCGCGGCGCATAAAATTCCGTTACCTTGTAAGCGATATCCGCTCTTTCCGACAAGGTATAGAATCCATGCGCGAATCCTTTCGGGATCCAGAGCTGCTTGTGTTCCCTGCCTGACAGGTTGAATCCCGACCATTTCCCGAATGTGCTGGATTCGACTCGAAGATCCACCACCACATCAAAAATCTCGCCCTGCAGCACACGGATCAACTTCCCCTGAGTCTGCTCCATCTGATAGTGAAGGCCCCGCAGCACTCCGCGCTTGGACTTTGACTGGTTGTCTTGCACAAATCGCTCACTGATCCCTGCTTCCGCAAATTCCTTGGCATTGTACGTTTCCAGAAAATATCCCCGCGCATCGGAAAACACCTCTGGCTCGATAACAACCACGCCCTGGATCTCCGTCATGAGAATCTTCATAATTTCAGTTCACCAAACTACGGAATAGAATCCTTCCACGTCGGACGAAGGAATCCTCCTGCATCTACCTTTACTTGTTCAATTAATTTCTTATTGTTTTGAGGATAGCGCGATTTCGAGCAAACCAGGGTGGGATTGGAGGATTTTCTCTATTTGTGTTGAAATCAATTCCGGGCAAGGCCGATCGGCCCTTCACTCTGGATCCGTTGTATGGATGCCCGCCGGGAGACAAGGCCCGCATCCTGGATTTTATAGATCAGGGCGCGATAGCTGATCTTCAATGCCTGCGCGGTTTTTCGCCGATTCCACTGGTTGGCGCGAAGTGTTTCCAGGATCACATTTTTTTCCATCTCACGGATTGCATCCTTGGAAAGCCGCTTCAATGTCACCTGGGCCTCTCCGCTTCCATTCTCTACTACAACCCGCTTGGATCGCCTGGTCGGAATTTCCTGGTGGATTGCGGCCTCGGGCCCCAGCAGCACGTAGCGTGCGACCCCATTGGACAGTTCGCGAATATTTCCCGCCCAGGCAAGATTCTTCAGATACTCCAGCAACTCCGGCGGAAAAGATTCCGCTTTCATCTCAAACTGTCTTTCGAATTGCTTCCGGAAATATTCTGCCAGCAGCGGAATATCTTCCCGCCGCTCTCGCAGCGCCGGCATTTTCAACCGGAAAACGTGAATCCGGTAAAAAAGGTCTTCTCGGAATCTGCCGGCACTCGTTTCCTCTTCCAGATTCTTGTTGGTGGCGCAAATCAGCCGAGCATCCACTTTTCTCTCGCCGTGATCGCCGATTCTGGAAAAAGTGCCGTCCTGCAGGAAATGCAGCAGCTTGCTTTGAAGATTCAAATCCAGGTCCGCGATTTCATCCAAGAATAATGTTCCTCGGTGCGCCAATTCCACTCGGCCGGGCTTCACATTGTTTGCGCCGGTAAAAGCCCCCTTCTCGTATCCGAAGAGTTCGCTTTCCAGCAATGTCCCGGGAATCGCCGCGCAATTCACCTTTACGAATTCGCCGGCCCCATACTCCGAATTGCTGTGGATCCATCTAGCCAACGCCTCTTTCCCGGTTCCCCCCTCGCCACAAAGGAGTATTGGAACATTAGCGCGGCAGATTCGTCGTGCACGTGTCTGGATCTCCGCCATCACGGCCGAAACCCCGAACAGGATTTGGTCCGGAAGTACGGCTCCCGGCCTTTCAAGTGTCGTAAGTCTGCTGGAGTTGTCCGCTGGCATTGGAAATCAGATGGACCTAACTGCACATCTCACGCCAAAGCGCGGCCCCACCCGGGACCCCAGGAATCAGAGCGCAAGAAATTAAATCATTTACATTCTATCGTTTGCAAGAATCAATGGTATGTAGGTAATGGTACTTACATTGAATTGACCAAGCCTGCGGGGGGCCAATGCAGGAAAATTTCATCACTGTACGAGGAACGATTCTTCTCTTCTTGGGAATTCGACAGCAACCCCCGAATGCTGCCGCTCAGTTCCGTTTTGGCGCTATCGATTCGGGAAGACGTAGGACTCGAGCATGTCCGCTCGAGCTTTTTCACTTGAGGCTATCACTTTTAGAAGGTCGCTGACCGATACCATTCCCAGATATTTCTGGCCTTCCCCAAGAATTAACAGGTGGTAAAAGCCGTTCTGTTCCATTAGCCGGAGGCAAACTTCGAAATCGACCTCGGGTGTCACTGTCACCAAATCACGGCTCATGATCTCTGTTATGTTGGACCACGCGGGGCATTTATTCTCCGCGGCCACCTTGTCGGAAATGTCGCTCTGGGACACCACTCCAACCAGTTTTCCAGTGGCATCAACAACCCCTGCAGAGCGCACCTGTTTCTCCCGCAGGTATTTTGCGGCGTCCAGGACACTCGTGGTTTCTAGTATAGAAAATACTTCCTTGCGGGACCCGATTAGATCCGCCACTTTCATTGGACCCTCCGGGGGACGAGAATTGCCCTCATGCTAGACTCGCCAGAACCTGATTGCAACGGAAAAATAAGCTTAATTAACACCCCGGGCCCATATTCCAGCCGGAATTCTGCTACGCTCGCTTCCCCTCGCCTCGGACAATGTCGTAACGTTCGATGACGGCCGCAACACCCATGCGTTCTTCGCCATCTTCCAGCCGTCGCTCCACGCGAACAACCTTGCCCTGCGCCCGGACGAAAACATCGGATCCGTGAGTGATCTCCCCGGGGAGTGTCAGTGTAAGGTCCAACGCGCTCCCGGATTCCAGATCTCGCTCCACCACGAAATACAGCCCCCGGGTGGAGATGTCCCGCGTCTTCCCTTCCTGGCGCACCACCAGTTTTTCCGCCGAAAATCGGATGCTCACCGGCAGTGTCAAATCGTAACGCCGGGCCAACCGGCGATCAGTCATCAAGGACATCCTCAACTCCATCTATGGCTCTGCAGGCCATCCGCAGCTTGAAATTACATCCAGTCCGGTGAATATAGGAATTCAAAGGCTCAGTTTTAGATGAAAATCATCCGCCCCTGACGAACCAAACTTTTCTGGACACTTCGGTATTGTGATGTCCCGTGGTGGCTCAGCCTAATACGCTTCCCGCTCGTACCCGACAATCGCTGGGGAACATACCTTGCCCGCGAAGAACTCGCAAGTTCTCTTTTTTAGCACGGGGTCCTCTGCCCTCAACCTCGTACTAGACCCCGCTACCCTTCATGTTTCGCACCCACCACTGCCGGCGCCGCTTCTTCGGCCTTCACTGCCGAGCTTCGCCGCGTTCGGGGCGTATCCAGGTTAAACTGCCGCATCTTATAGAGCAGCGCCTTGTAACTGATTCCCAGCATTTTCGCGGCGTCTTTGCGGCACCAACGTGTCTTTTCCAGGGCATCCGCAATCGCCTCCATTTCCGCCTCGTCCTTCAAGCCCCGGACAAGCGCCTTCAGGCCCTGCTCGCGTGCTACAGGAGCTTCCTCGCGGGGCGAGGTTCTCTGCCGCGTCGCACTCATCTCGATCAACTCGCGCAGGCTGCCTTCGTCATCTTCCAGAATCACATACCGCTTCACAAAGTTTTCTAGTTCACGCAAATTTCCCGGCCAGGGGTAATTGAGCGCCGCGTCCAGCAGATGCTTCGAAGGCGTCTGCTGTGTCTTGCCGAATTTCTCGCTGTATTTCTCCAGAAAATGCTTGAACAGCAGCGGAATTTCCGAAGTCCTCTCCCGCAGGGGGGGCACATTGATCGAGAGTACGTTCAGCCTGTAATAGAGATCCTCCCGGAATCTGCCTGTCTTCATGGCCTCGTGCACATCCACGTTCGTCGCCGCCAGCACGCGAACGTCTGTCTCCACCAGGTGCCTGCCGCCCAGACGCGAATACTGGTGGTCTTGCAATACGTGCAGCAATTTGGCCTGCAGATGCACCGACATTTCGGCGATTTCATCCAGGAAAATTGTGCCCTTGTTGGCCAGTTCAAATTTTCCGGGCTTGGCTCGAACTGCGCCCGTGAACGCGCCTTGTTCAAATCCAAAGAGTTCCGACTCCAACAATTCGCCCGGCAACGCCGCGCAGTTTACCTTGATAAACGCCTGATTCCTTCTCTTCGACCGCAAATGGATCATCCGCGCGACAACTTCCTTGCCCACGCCGCTTTCCCCGCACACGAAAACCGGCACGTCCACCGGCGCAATCTGCAGAATCTGCTGCCGGATGCGTACCATCTGCGGACTGGCTGCAAGAAAACTCAAATCCTCGGTCACTTGATCGCAGTAATCGCGCAATGCCTTGTTTTCCTGCGTCAGCTGCTTTTTCTGACGCGACTTCAACATCGCCGCTTCCAATTCCGTCTTTTCGAACGGTTTTGTCAGATAGTCGTGCGCCCCCAGCCGGATCGCTTCCACAACCGTGCCCACTTCGTTTGAACACGACAGCATGATCACGTTGAGGCTGCGGTCCAGTTGCATCAACTCCTGCAGCGTCTCCAGTCCTCCCATCTCCGGCATCAACACGTCCAGGATGATGAAATCCGGGCGTGCTCCGTCGTTCACTCGCCGAATCGCCTCTTTCCCGCTGCTCAAAGTCTCGACGTCAAACCCTTCCACCTCCAGAAGTGTTTGCAGATACTTCCGGATGCTCGGCTCGTCGTCCACAACAAGGATTTTCTCTTTGACCGGCATGTTTCTTCCCCTCTTTCCAGCTACAACTCAATCTTCAGGTTTGATCCATCGGCAACAAAAACGCGAATGTGCTCCCCCTCTGTGATTCGCTTTCTACCCAGATCTTTCCCCGGTGCGCCTGAATCAACCGCTTCGCAATCGCCAGGCCCAGGCCCATCCCGGACGTATTGCGGTCCACGCGGACGAAATCTTCGAATATTTCCTGGTGATGTTCCGGCGCAATGCCGGTTCCTGAATCCGTCACACTCACTTCCACGCTGTTCGGCCTCGGCAAGCGGAAGCGGCGGCGTTCTTCCACCGGCGCTACTTCGGCTACCCGACGCTCCCAGAAATGCGGCTTGGCCCGCAGGGTTACTGTTCCTCCTCCCGGCGTGTGCTTCAGCGCGTTGTCCAGCAGGTTCGCCGCTGCTTGTTGCACCTTCTGGTAATCAAACTTGAAAGTCGGAATCGAAGGATCGATCTGGCTGTCCAGTTTCACGCCTTTTCTCTGAAACGCTTCCGACCACCGTCCGGTCATTTCCACCAGGCAGTCCCGTAGATCGTTTTCGCGCAATTGCAAGACCAATTTTCCACTTTCGAGCGCCGAGTAATTCAGAAACATCGAGACCAGCCGCACCAGCCGCTCGCAGCTTTCCTTAGACTCCTCCAAAATGTCCTTTTGTTTGTCGGAAAGCTTGCCCAGAGAATTGGTCAGCAGCAAATCGTAGTAGCCTTTGATAACTGCCAGCGGAGTCTTCAATTCATGCGCCGCGGACGCCAGGAACACCGTCTTCTGCCGGTTCACTTCCTGTAACTTCAGGTACGCCGCCAGCAGGTTCCTGTAAGTGATTTCTCGTTCCTGCAATAATTCCTGAACCGTCGGCTGCGGCGCGCCATTTCCATCAACGAGTTCCGCTTCATTCGCGAATTGAATCGCCACCCAATCCGATTCAGGAATCCATCTCACTCGCGCACGATAACTCTTCGAGCCAGTCTTTCCCGCAAGTTCAATTTCGTGTTCACCGCTTTCAATTCTTTTCGAGATTTCCCGCGGCTCCACGTTCAACATCTCTTCAAATATGTTCAGGGAAAGCGGATCGGACTTGCCGTGCTCTTCCAGGCATTTTCTCGCGCGCGTATTTACCATCAAAACGCGCCCATCCCGGCTCGCAACTACCACGCCCTTCTCGACCGTATCCAGCAGAGCCCGGACGTGGTCTGCGGGAAAATTAGTTCCACCTGGCACAAAATTGCCCATAGATGTTGTGAGACCACTTCCCATATAGGCTGGTTGGCTCCCGTCCCGAGTGGAAAAAATTTTCCCTAGCTACAATTCATCCTTTCAAACGCTCCCCGGACTGTCAATGGTAAAAGCGTTCCATTTGCACAAATTGGGAAAAGGCATGCTCAATCCAAGCCTTATGTTATCCCTTGTCCGGTCCACGCCACCTCGCCCACCTCTATCTCTATCTAAAAAAGCATGTTAATTTGGGATTAGGATTCAAAACACTGGCAAACAACCTGCAAGAGATGTACTAGTTCCTGGGTACTACTATCCGGACTCTATGGACCTGCATATTGACCAATTAAAGGAGGGAGTTCGCGTGGATTCGAAACGGGCACGCCGTTCGCCTCGAATCCGCCTGCAAGTTCCCGTCTTTCTTCGCGCCTCCGACGCCTCGGGCGCAGAGTTCATCGAGCTCACACGAACTCTCAATATAAGTGCTACCGGGGCATGCATCACTTCCACCCATATGCTGCGGCCCGATCAATCGGTTTTGCTTACCATCCCTGCGCCCTCTCCTTCATCTTCGAGCCTAATTCCCACCGAGACGCCCCCTATCCAGGCAAAAGTCCGGCGCCAGGAAACTTTGGGCGACCAGCGACTCTTTGGATTGGAATTTCTTCGCTCGCTTGAATAGGCGCTGCTTTTAGTACTACTCCCGACCACTCTTCAGTTTCCGTTTCTGCCGAAGTTAGCTCCTCCAGAAGAAAACTCGCCTATCCTTACTCTTCTTGTAATAGGATATGCCGCAAATGAGAACCGATTGGGGCTAAATCAACCCGCCTGCCTCACCGAGGGGTATGGCAACTGATTTGCTCCCTAATCCTGCGGTTCTCGGACTGTGCTTTCCCCCAACCCCGCGGGGACAGGCAGATTGTGGGAAAAACCCAGTTATGCCCAGCCCCGGTGCCCCAGTGGCCCCGCGTTCGCCCATGGAAGATGCCTATCTTGAGCTCTTAGCCGACACGCTGGAGGGCTTGGAGCAGTCTGCCCGCGGTCAATTTCTCCAGCGCTATTTTCACGCCACCACTCACTTGGAGTTGCGCGAAAGTCAGTCCCTGCAACTCTGGGAAGAAGTCTTGACGCGCCGCCGTGAACTCACTGACACGCTCGGCCGGCTGGTCTCTCTCAAGACCGTTCTCATGGACGTTCTTTCTTCCTCCGGCCTGGTGCGCGTGCCCGTCATTCTCGAGTACGACGAGCTCAAAAAAATTCGTTTAAACGCGGTGACCGATCCCCTCACCGGTCTCTACAATCGCAGGCTCTTCGCGGAATCGTTTGAAAAGGAATTGAACCGTGCCCGCCGCTATGGTCTTCCTTTGGGCATCGTTATCCTCGATCTTCATCGCTTCAAAGAAGTCAACGACAAGTATGGCCACCCGCGCGGCGACGAAGTGCTTCGAGCTGCCGCAACCACCTTGCAGAAAGCACTGCGTACTTCCGACTCTGCATTTCGGATCGGCGGCGACGAGTTTGCCCTTCTCCTTCCTCAAACAGATGCGGCGCAAGCTATCGCGCTCAGCCGGCGGGTAGAAACCGTCTTTGCCGAAACTCTTCGCCCGCTTCAGTTGGCCTTCGCCGTTACCATGGACCATGGCGTAGCCACCTTTCCTCAGGACGGCGATCAATCGGATCAACTGATCCGCGTCGCGGACGAGCGGCTCTATCGCTTCAAGCACGCCAATCATGTCCGCACAGCCGGTGAAGCTTCGCGTGCCGCCGCACCGGGGCCGGCAGTTCCTCCCGCGACTCAGTCCCCCATCTCCATCTCTGCTGGGCGCACCGCCGAAATGACCTCCACCGATTACGTCACGGCCTCATCCGTCGGCGCCGGAGCCCTGGCAGAAAAGGTTGCCGCCCCCATTGCCGAACCATCCTTCGCGATCCAGCGCAAAGCGGAACGGGTTTCCATGGTCGGAACCAACGCCTACGCCATCATCGGCGACCAGGGCAGCCGTCGCGCGCGCGTACTCGATCTTGGATTTGGCGGCGTTGCACTCGAGTTTGAGCAGCCGGAAGAACTTCCGGAGAGCATCTTGGCTATCCTCCATGTGCCTATCCTTCCGCCTGTCCGTGTCTATCTGAGGCCCGTCTGGTCTCGCCGTACGGCAGAAGGCTCCTTCCGCTTTGGATGCCATTTCGTCTCCTGATCTCTCTTCCCATCCACCAATTGCGGCAACTCTGCTAGCCCGCGTCTGCGCCTTAGCCGCACGCACGTGAATCCATAACACTTTCCTTCACGCCCTCGCCCACACCCTGAATTCGTCATCGATTCATCTCACCTGTTCTTTAGTACAGGTCATCGCTATGTAAGACCTGTCCTACAACTGTACCCGGGACAGGTTGCGGCTACTGTTCGTGAGACGTTAAGTTGAGTTTTCCGAATCTGAGGGGGTTCGTAGCCGGGGTGTTCTCTCGTTTTTACAGCTATCTATCTATCCCCAACAGCGCTGCCGCTGCGTTATTGCTGATTGTCGTTCTGGCCGCTTCTGGCTGTGCAAGTTACGGGTCACATTCAGCGTCGAGCCAACCCGCAATTTCCCTCTCCGCCACAAGCTTCAACTTCAACAGCGTCGCCATCGGCCAGTCCGCCACGCAGACTCTCCACATCACGAATACCGGCGGTGCCCCGCTAACCCTTCAATCTGTCACTCTCAAGAGTTCTCAATTCGCGCTCAACGGTCCTTCCGTTCCGCGCACAATCCTTCCAAATCAGAAAGTCGACTACACCCTTATTTTTCAGCCCAGTCTCGCAGGAAGTGCCACCGCCTCCATTCAGATCACCAGTAATGCCTCCAGCGCGCCCGCCTCCGTCTCGCTCGCCGGTGTCGCGGAAAAGTCGCTTGCCGCGCTTCAAGTGACGCCGACATCAATCAGTTTCGGTAATCTCAGTGTGCAGTCCGTCGCCACGCAAAACGTCACTTTGAAGAACACGGGCGACGTCACCATCATCATCAGCGGTGTAACAGTCTCGGGCGCGGGTTTTGGTTATTCCAGTCTTGCACCCGGTTACTCGCTTGCTCCCAATCAGAGCGTGACCTTTCAGGTTTGGTTCCGCCCGCAGGCCGGCGGTTCCGCCTCCGGGCACATTTCCATCCTAAGCTCAAATCTTCCAGCTCCGGCCAGCATTACCGTTTCTGGAGCCGGCGTTGCTTCCACTCCGAATTCGCCGAACCCGCTACCGCACAGTGTTGTCCTATCGTGGAACCCGAGCGCAAGTTCCGTCATTGGTTATCGCGTCTATCGGGATGACGGTTCCGGCTTCTCGCCCCTCTCCGCAATCATCTCGGACCAGACATACACGGATTCAGCCGTCATTTCCGGCAGCACCTACAGCTACGTCGTCACCGCCGTTGACGCCGGCGGCGATGAAAGCGTCGACTCTAACATCGCAACTGCAGTCGTCCCGAATCCTTGAGTCGGCCAAGCGTTCCCCGGTCCGATTTTGAAATTTCCCATTCTTTCCGTATAATCAGAGATTGCCTGTGACCTAGCGACGCGGCTGTAACTCCCCCCAAGGGATGCCGTGCAGACCGGCCACACTCGATTGGAGATCCATGAAACCCGGTATTCATCCTGACTACCATCCCGTTACCGTCCATTGCGCCTGCGGGAGCACCTTCCAAACGCGTTCGACCATCAAGGGCGATATGCTCCGCGTCGAAATCTGCTCCAGCTGCCACCCCTTCTTTACGGGCAAGCAGAAGCTTGTGGACACTGCGGGCCGCGTTGAGCGCTTCCAGAAGAAATACGCCAACGTCCCTGCCGCCGCCGGCAAAAAGTAATAGCCTTCAAGAAACGATCGTTGTGGGGCCGGGCTTGTTTGCCCTGAGCATCGAAGGGCCCGGCCCGTTTTTTTTCCCTATCCTTTTGTCCGCTCCCACCTCTCCGTGTAGAATCAAACTCCAACGTGGCTACCCAATCTCGCATGTTCGATGGCGCACCGGACGCTGGCTTGGTGGAAACGGGCGCGCCCCGCGTCACACTTCGCAATGCCTTCCTGCATCCCTACGATTCGGCCATCGCCGCCGCTCGCACCTGTTACTCTTCCCATCTCATCACCCACGATGAAATCACGGACAAGCAGCGCCTCAACATCGGCGCCGCCACCTTTTACAGCGGCCATCACACCGTCTACCAGCACGCCCACTTCGAGTTCGGCCTTGAAAACGTCAGCCGCCAGTTCGTCTGGTCGTTTCTTCACGCCCATCCTTTCTACAACTCCGAGCAGCAAAGTCAGCGCTACGTCCGCCTCGATCGCGCCCAGGCCTACGTTCCACCCGTCTCTCTGTTTTTTGACGAAACTTCCCGCAACATCTATGAAACCGCATTATCCCGCTCCTGGGCCTTCTACCGCGAACTTTCCGCCCTGCTCACTCCTGACGCCCGCAACATTCTCAATGACATCTGGCACATCGGTCCGATGTCTCATCCGAAACGCATTCAGAAAATCGAGCGGTCCGCCGAAAAGCGCTCTATCGAAATCGCCCGCTACGTCCTGCCGGTTGCGGCCTTCACCGCCATGGTCCACACCGTCTCAGGCATTGTCCTCCATCGTCTCTGGCGCATGTGCTCTGCTTCCGACACCCCCAGCGAAGCTCGCGCCGTCATCGGCGAAATGGTTGCGCAGGCCCGCCAGCTCGATCCCCAGTTTTTCGATCGTTTTGGCCTCTCCCCGCTCGAAGAGTTGCCGGAATGGAAGGATGTTGCGTCCACAAAATCTGAAGCCGACGCCTTCGCAAATGAATTCGATGGGAAACTCCAGGGGAAAACTTCTCGCCTCCTTGATTATTCCCCCAACGCCCCGCGCGTCATGGCCGAATCCTACCGCGCCGTCGTCGGACTTCCCGAATCCGCCTGCAGCGACGCCGAAGCCATCGACCGTCTGCTAAATCCTGCGCGCAATCTCTACCGCCTCGAAACTCTCAACATCGGCGTCCACGCGCCCATGATGCGTGCCCTGCAACACGCCAATTACACTTTCGCCAAGAAAATCAGCCACACCGCCGACAGCCAGGATCAACGCCACCGCATGGTTCCCGGCTCGCGTCCATTGCTTACGCTGGCCGACACCCGTGAACCCGACTACGTCACCCCCAAACTTCTTGAAGAAAACTCGCGCGCGAAAGAACTTTACGATCGCGCCATGCATGAAGCCTGGTCGGCCAAAAACGAACTCCTCGACCGTGGTGTTCCCCCCGAAATCGCCCTATACCTTCTTCCCAACTCCAAATCCATTCGCCTCGTTGAAACCGGATCGCTCCTCCATCTCCTCCACAAATGGACCATGCGCACCTGCTTCAACGCCCAGGAGGAAATCTACGCCGCATCCATGGACGAAATTGCCCAACTCCGCGAAGTCCACCCGCAACTCTCCCGGTACATCGGCCCCCCCTGCCACCTCCGCGCCGGCATCACCACTCCCATCTGCACCGAAGGCTCCCACTTCTGCGGCGTAAAAGTCTGGCTCGACTTCCCCAACACTCCCCGCCGTATCTGAAACCTATTGACGTCTCCATAGCGTCTAACTATTAATTAGGAGGCCTGTCATGACCCTCAGCCGTCTCCGCATAAATGCTCTGGCTCTAGCCTTGCTGTTGATTTTGGCGCCTTCCTCCAGCGCCTTCGACACGCCCCTCTCCGACACCGCCATCCGCGAAGCCTATTTCCTCGGCCAGCACCACGACGAGATCTTCGGCGATTTCCTCCGAAAATATACCATCGCGCTTCCTGAGCCCAAGCGTGGACCGCACATCGCATCCGTTTCTTTTTTCACCCCATATGCGCTCACTGCTTTGTATTCCAACCAGCAACCCCTCTCCTATAGCGCTCAGCAGGCGCAACTCGATCACCTTAAACAGCCGGAAATCGTCCGGGTTATGGTCCAGATCTGGTTCACTGCTTCTTACGGCGGATACATCGTTCACCCGGTCGATTCCCGGTCCAATTCCCCCAAAGGCGTCGAGGTCCGCCCCTATGATTTTTGGCGCCAATTTCGAATACGCTTATTTCAGAACGATAGGTTCATGGTTCCGGTGATTGCCCATGGAGAGCCAAGCGTTAGGTGTGGCGACGATGGGTGCGACCTGACTGGCGCCACGCTTACTTTCGAATATCCCGCGGATGCCTTCACGGAAAATACTGCCACCATTCAGATCGACCCGCCCGAGGGCGACCCGGTGGTCGTCGAATTCGATCTCACTTCGTTCCGCTAATCTTTGTCGCCAAATCCGTGTTTTTGCCGGCAGAGTTTGCAATAAACGGGTGGCTCTGAATTATCAACGTGGTGTCTTACTGGTTTGACGGTCCGCAAGTAGGCGAAAATCGCTTTCAGATCATCGTCGGTCATGTTTCGGAAATAGCTATAGGGCATCAGCGGATTCAGCTGCCGCACTCCCCCGGACGCACGTCCCGTTCGAATCGTTTTGATGAACATCGTTTCGTCGTAGTGGCTGATCCCGGATGGATCGGGCGTGATGTTCGGCGTCACCACGTCGCCCCACGCGCCTTTCAAGCGGGCTCCCCCGCCAAACATCATGTCCGTGCGCGCCTTGCCATGCTCGTCGCTTGGTGTGTGGCAATCATTGCATTGCGCGATCCGTACCAGGTACCAGCCGTGTTTCACTTGCTCGCTCGCATCTGGCGGCAGAGGCGGCTCCATCTCTGGATGAAAGTTCAGTTTCACGGTAAACGGAAGATTCCTCTTGGGCAGTTGGTTCTTCACCGCGGGGAGCGAACGAACATAGACAATCACGGAGGCGACATCCTCATCCGTCATGCTCCTGAAAAAAGCGTAAGGCATGAAGTCGAGAAGTTCCCTCCCGTCGTGCCCTATCCCGTGGCGTATCGCTTGCTCAAACTGTGCGTCGGTCCACGTACCGGCTCCTGTTTTTTTGTCTGGTGTAATGTTTGGATGGGTCAGGCCATCGGGAAAGGGTACTCCATCAAACGCTTCGTTTTTTACAATTTCCCCCGCGCCCTTGGTTCCCTGTTTTGGCTGCCCCAATCCCTTTTTGAAGTCATGCTCAGCATGACACTCGAAACAGTGTGCAACGCCTTCCACCAGATATCGCCCGCGCTCCAGTCGCTCCGGTGATGCTAGAGCGCGAAACACGGTGGCGTCTGGCGCTAAGTTGGCGACGGGAGATTTGAGCTGTCCAATGCTCGATTGAGAGAAAAACGCCGTGAGGAAAATTGGAATGAAAACACGGACACACAACAAGCGCGGAAATGAACTCAAGGCTAATACCTCCGTTTTGGTCCGAAGTGCGCGTTCCCGAGGAGTTTCCGCGAGTATACACCTGAAAGATGTGGAAATTTTGGTTATTGGTGGGGAATTTCCCGGCTAGCTTCGCCAGTGCAGTGTCACCGGCCCATCCATCGGATGTTCCATCGGGAGCCCACTGCGCCTGGATTCAATCAGATTCTGCTTCAACGCGAAATACCATTTCGCCGGGCGGTCCGCGTCGTCAATCAGC
>DATLVJ010000328.1:0-3362 GCA_035577585.1 Candidatus Limnocylindrales bacterium | reverse complement strand
AATTTCCCGCGCCAAGTGCTAAAGGCGAGGCCGTAGGCCAGCGGAAGCGCGAGCACTAGAAGAATGATGGAGACAGTGGCGGCGAGACGCAGGGAGAGCAGCAGCGCTTCGGCGTTCATTGTGCTGACTCGAGCGAAAGGGATACGAGCGGAGCGGAGTAACCAAAGCGCTCGAAGATGGCACGGGCTTCAGGAGTCTTCAGGAATTCGAGAAAGGCTT
The DNA here is from genome assembly GCA_035577585.1 of Candidatus Limnocylindrales bacterium. Lineage (GTDB taxonomy): Bacteria > Acidobacteriota > Terriglobia > Acidiferrales > UBA7541 > Acidiferrum. The sequence goes on along the minus strand of DATLVJ010000328.1, from coordinate 3,143 downwards.
TGGCCGCATCCTTGTTGGTGGAAGATTTCAGGACAACGGCGGCCTGCCATAGCGGTGGGAAGTGCCAGCCGGAGAGCTCGTAGCGTTTGCCCGATTTCATGGCGGGGGAAAGTGCGAGCGAACGCGCGATCAGGCCGGCTTGTGCACTGCCGGACTGGACGAATTGCGCAGCCTGGGAAATATTCTCGCCCAGGACGAGTTTGGATTTGAGCTGCTCGTAGAGGCCCGCTTCCCGCATGGCGAAAACGGCAGCTCGGCCGTAAGGGGCGTGCTCGGGATTGGCGATGGCGATTTTCTGAATGCGGGGATCGAGCAGCGTGCGGAAGCCCCGGGCCGTGAGATCGAGGGGCGAGTCGGGCGGAAGCCAGATCACCAGGTAGCCTTGAGCATAAATTACAAGTGATTCGGCATCGGCGAATCCTGCTTTGACCAATGTTCGTGGTTGGGCATCGTCGGCGGAAAGAAAAAGGTCGAAAGGCGCGCCGTTCTGGATTTGTGCGACGAAGTTGCCGCTGGAGCCGTAGGTGGCGGCGAGTTTTACGCCCGATTGCTTTTCGAATTGGGCGGCGAGATCGGGGAAAGCAAATTGCAAGTCAGAGGCGGCGGCGACACGCAGGGATTGGGCGTGGGTGCACGCAGAGAAGAGCAAGGTGAAGAGAAGACAAAAAAAGAGCGCCGAGGACCAAGGGGCAGTCCGGGTGCGAGCGGCCAGCCTCGGAAAACGGGCTCTACGCGTGGTGTTGAGAAAGGCTACGGGCATGTTCATCAGACGCGGAGGATCATGACTTCTGTGGATTTGACGAGGGCGGCGACACGTTCGCCGGGCTTGAGGCGCATTTCCTTGGCGGCGTCGGCAGTGATGATGGAGGTGATGTGCTGCTCGCCGATGGCGAGAGTGATTTGCGCGAGGAGGCCGCTGTATTTGATGGTGATGACCCGGCCGACGAGTTGGTTGCGTCCGCTGATCTTGCGGAAATTGCCGCGGCGGGAAGAGGGTTCGCCGCGGTTGAGGGAAGCGGGAATCAGGCGGTCGATTTCGGATTCGGGAACGCGGTGGTGGCCGCCGGGGGTTTTGGCGGTTTTAAGTTTGCCGCGGTAGATCCATTGTTTCAGCGTGGGGTAGCTGATGCCGAGGATGTTGGCGGCTTCGCGGGGAGCGAGGAGTTTTTGCATGAATACAAGGGTAGACGATTTTAAGCGAGAGGACAATACGGATTTAGGCGGATTGAAGAGAGGATTTTGACACAGAAGTCACAGTGGAGCGCAGAGGGCGCGAATTATCTTGCCCCTACGATTCAGTTTCTTAGGGGTTTGCCGGTTTTCAGCGTGTGGGCGATGCGTTCCTGGGTTTTCTTTTCGCCGCAGAGGGAGACGAATGCTTCGCGCTCAAGGTCGAGGACATATTGTTCGCTGACGAACTGCGGCGAAGAGAGCGCTCCGCCGGCGAGGATGTTGGCGAGTTTGCGGGCCACGTGGGCGTCGTAATCGGAAGCGTATCCTCCGCGGATCATCATATGAATCGCCAGCTTGCCGGCGGCAAGGAAGGATTCACCCAGGACTTTGATCTGCGTAGACTGCGCGCCTTCCTGCCAGGAAGAGGCGGCGGGCTTCCAACCACCCCGGACGAGCGCGAGAGCGGTTTGCTTGGCGTCGGCGACGAGGCGTTCGCGATTCATCGAATAGGTGTCTGAGCGGCGAAGGTAGCCGAGGTCGCGGCATTCTTCGGCGCTGGTGCCGACTTTGGCAGTCGCGATGTTTTCGAAAAAGGGCCGCAGTGTGTGAAACAGGTCTAGGTCGTCACCAGAAGCCGCGTTTTCATTGGCGCGAATAAGCATTTCCTTTGTGCCGCCGCCACCCGGAATAAGGCCAACGCCGACTTCGACGAGGCCAATGTAGGCTTCCGCGGCGGAATGAATTTTCGCGGCGTGCAGGCTGATTTCGCAGCCGCCGCCGAGGGCCATGCCTTGCGGTGCGGCAACGACGGGCTTCGGCGCGTACTTGATGGCGAGATTGATGTTCTGGAACTGCTTCACGGCCATGTGCAGTTCGTCCCATTCCTGCTCCTGCGCGCCGACGAGGACGAGCATGAGGTTGGCCCCGACGGAAAAATTGGTGGCCTGATTGGCGATGACCATCGCGTCGAAATCGGTGTCCAGGCGCTTGATGCCTTTATGGATCATGGCGATCAGGTCGGCGCCGATGGCGTTCATCTTGGAATGAAATTCGCAGCAGACGACGCCGTCGCCGAGATCGATGAGGCTCGCGCCGGAATTGCGCTCGACCTCACGGCCGGCATCTTTAAGAGTCTTAAGAATAAGGATGCCTGCTGGTTCTTCCACTTTTTGGGTTTTGCCTGTAGAGAGATCGAAGACGGACGTTTCACCCTTGCTGGATTCGTAAAAGCTGGAGCGGCCGGCTGCCAGTGCCTTTTCGAACACGGCGGGAAGCGCACGATTTTCTTTTTTGATTTGCGCGGCGAACGCGGCAAGGCCGACGGCGTCCACGATTTCGAAGGGACCTAGTTCCCAGGCAAAGCCCCAGCGCATGGCGCGATCCACATCCACGATGTTGTCCGCAATTTCTCGCATACGGCGTCCGGCGTAGAGACACATTTCAGAGAGGCCGCCCCAGATGAACTGCTGGGCCTTGTCGGTTTTCTGGCCTTCAAAGAGCGGGGTGAGCAGGCCGCGCAGGCGTTCGCGGGTATCTTCGACCGTTTTGCCTGCCTCTATAGAGGCGAAACGCGCTTTTTGTTTTTCGCGGTACTCCAGGGTGTTCAGGTCGAGAGTGAGAATTTCCTTTTCGCCCTGGCCGCCCTTCATGCGTTTGTAAAAGCCCTGGCCGGTTTTGTCGCCGAGCCATTTGCGCTTGGCCATCTCTTCGACGAAGGAGGGAATTTTGTAGGATTCGCGAGACTCGTCGTTGGGCGCGGTTTCGTGAATGTTCTTGACGACGTGCATTAGTACGTCGAGGCCGACAATATCCGCGGTTCGGAAAGTGGCGGACTTGGGCCAGCCGACGGCGGGACCGGTGCAGGCGTCCACTTCTTCGATGGTCATGCCGAGCGATTGCATCAGGCGGAGGGCGTTGAGCATCGAGAACGTTCCGATGCGATTGGCGATGAAGTTGGGCGTGTCCTTGGC
>DATLVJ010000327.1:0-14233 GCA_035577585.1 Candidatus Limnocylindrales bacterium | reverse complement strand
GGGCGGCAGCGACCTGCTGCTGGTGGAGACCTGCCAGGATACAAGGAATATCAAGGCGGCGATCCTGGCGATCCAAAAACTATCCAGGGAAATTGGGATGCAAATTCCCTTTGTTGTTTCGGTGACGATCGAGCCGATGGGGTCGATGCTTGCGGGACAGACAGTGGAGGCGATGTGGGCGTCACTGCGGCATGCGCGGCCGCTGGCGTTTGGGATGAACTGCGCCACCGGGCCGGAGTTCATGACCGACCACATCCGGACGCTGAGCTCGATCACCGGGGAATTTGTGTCGTGCTATCCGAACGCAGGGTTGCCAGATGAAGAAGGAAAGTATCTCGAGACCCCCTCGTCGCTGGCGGCGCAGCTGGAAAAGTTTGTGAATCACGGCTGGCTGAATCTGGTCGGCGGATGCTGCGGAACCACGGAGAAGCACATCCGGGCAATCGCGCAAATGGTGGACGGCAAGAAGCCGCGGATTCGACCGAGCGAACCGCATCGCGCGGTGTACTCGGGGATCGAGACCATCGAGGCGGATGATTCGACGCGGCCGCTGCTGGTGGGCGAGCGAACCAACGTGATTGGCTCGCGGCTGTTTAAGAATTTGGTGGCGGAAGAGAAATGGGAAGAAGCGACAGAGATCGCGCGGAGGCAGGTGAAGGGCGGAGCGCACATCGTGGATGTATGCCTGCAAAGCACAGAGCGCGATGAGAAGAAAGACATCGAGCCGTTCTACGAGAAGCTGATCCGGAAGATCAAAGCGCCGGTGATGATCGACACGACGGACCCGACGGCGGTGGAGCTGGCGCTGACCTATTGCCAGGGCAAGGCGATCATCAATTCCATCAACCTGGAGGACGGTGAAGAGAAATTCGAGAAGGTGGTGCCGATTGCGCATGATTTCGGCGCCGCGATTGTGGTGGGCTGCATCGATGAAGACCCGGTTCAGGCACAAGCGTTCACTAGAGAGAGGAAACGAGAGATCGCCAAGCGTTCTTATGAATTGCTGACCGGAAAATACGGCATGGCGCCGGAAGACATTATTTTTGACCCGCTGGTTTTTCCCTGCGCTACGGGAGATGAGAACTACATCGGCGGCGCGGTGGAAACAATGGAGGGAATCCGGCTGATCAAGGAAGCGCTGCCGGATACGCGGACGATCCTGGGGATTTCGAATGTCTCGTTCGGGCTGCCCGCGGGGGCACGTGAAGTGGTGAATTCGGTTTTCCTGTATTACTGCACGAAAGCAGGGTTGGACCTGGCGATTGTGAATTCGGAGAAACTGGAGAGGTTCGCTTCGATTCCGGAACATGAACGAAGGCTGGCTGAGAACCTGCTGTTTCAGCATAAACCGAAGGATTTGCCCGCGGACCATCCGCGGGCCGAGTTGCTGCGCCACGTTCCGGAGGATTGGCGGGAACAGAGCAAGGAACAGAAGGCGGCGATCAATCAATTTCACATCGCGGCGATCACGGAGCATTTCCGCACGACGAAGAAAAAGGATAAAGCGGCGGGAGAGGAATTGCCGCTGGACGAGCGGCTGGGCAACTACATCATTCAAGGGACGCGCGACGGATTGATCGCGGACCTAGAGCGGAAGCGGGCAGAGGGAGTGCTGCCGCTGGACATCATCAATGGCCCGCTGATGACGGGAATGGCGGAAGTGGGGCGGCTGTTCAACGCCAACGAATTGATTGTGGCGGAGGTGCTGCAGTCCGCCGAGGCGATGAAGGCGGCGGTAGGCCACCTGGAACAGTTCATGGAGAAAGCCGATACGGCGAAACGCGGGAAAGTGGTGCTGGCGACCGTGAAGGGGGACGTCCACGACATCGGGAAAAACCTGGTGGAAATTATATTGAAGAACAACGGATTTGACGTGGTGAACCTGGGAATCAAGGTTCCGCCGGAAGAGTTAATCAAAGCGTTCCAGGCGCACAGGCCGGATGCGATCGGGCTCTCGGGGCTGCTGGTGAAAAGCGCGCAGCAGATGATCACGACCGCGAGTGACTTGAAGGATGCGGGGATCGATGTGCCGCTGCTGGTGGGCGGTGCGGCGCTGAGCGCAAAGTTTACGGAACAGAAGATTGCGCCGAGTTACCAGAGCGCGGTTTGCTACGCGAAGGACGCGATGACCGGCCTGCGTCTGATGAATGAGCTGATGGATCCGGCGACGCGGGCGCGAGTGCTCAGCGAACATACGAGTTCCGGCAATGGTGTGAGCCTGGCGACGACGGTGAAGATCGTGGAAAAGCCGGCTGTTACCCGATCAGCAAAAGTCCGGCGAGATGTGCCAATTCCCGAGGTGGCGACACTGGAGCGCAAGGTGCGGCTGGTGCCGGATCTGCGAGAGCTGTGGAGTTACATCAATCCGTTCATGTTGTATGGACGGCACATGGGTTACCGGGGAGATTTCGAAAAGCATCTGGCTGCGCGCGAAGCGAAAGCGGTGGAGTTATACGACGAGATGGAAGAAGTGAAAAACGAAGCCGCGGGGTTCATGAAGGTGCGCGCGGTCTGGCAATTCTTTGAGGCGGAAGCAGAGGGTGAGGCATTGCACTTGTATACGCCCGGCGGGAAAGAGCCGCTGCTGACCTGGAAGTTCAAGAGGCAGAAGACGGGCGACCAGTTGTGCTTGAGCGATTTCGTGCTGGATGCCAGTGCCGGGAAACGAGACCACGTGGCCGTGTTTGTGGTGACGGCCGGCGAGGGCATTCGGGAGCGCGCCGAGAGAGCGAAACACGACGGGTACTACTTCAAGTCGCACGGTTTGCAGGCGCTGGCGATTGAAAGCGCAGAGGCTTGCGCGGAATGGCTGCACCGGAGAATCCGCGAGGATTGGGGCTTCCCGGATCCGCCGGAGTTGACGATGGCGCAGCGATTCACTTCTCGATATCGCGGAAAGCGGTACAGTTTCGGCTATCCCGCGTGCCCTGAGCTGGAAGATCAGGCGGGGATCTGGAAAATATTGCGGCCGGATGAGATCGGCGTACAGCTTACGGAAGGGTTCATGATGGATCCCGAAGCGAGTGTGAGCGCGCTGGCGTTTCACCATCCGGATTGTGCGTACTTTAGCGTGGGAGAGGCCGCCGATTCGATCTGAATTTTCCGGTCGTTCGGCGACGGGCAATCGAAAGTGTGGCGCGCAAAGGAGCGCGAGTAATTTCTGCAATCAAAAGGCAAAATCGGCCGACAAGTCGAGTATACTTGCGCGAAATTGAAGCGCCCGAACAAGCAACTGGTAACGGACTGAATGGGCGTGACCCGAGGTTGCGGAAAACGGATGAGCCCAGGCACACCGAAATTATCCATTGTGATTCCTGCATTTAATGAAGAGAAACGCCTGCCGGCGACCTTGGAGAGAATCTCCAACTATATCAATGGGGCTGGCCGGGAAACTGAAGTGGTGGTAGTGGATGACGGTTCCGCGGACGGAACGATTAACGTCGCCGAATCGTTTCGCGGCAAAATTGCTAACCTTCGGGTGGTTTCGAACGGACAGAATCGCGGCAAAGGATACAGCGTTCGCCACGGGTTTTTGGAATCGCGCGGCGAGATTGTCCTTTTCACGGATGCCGATCTTTCGGCACCGATCGAAGAAGCCGACAAATTACTTGCAAAAATGGGCGAGTATGACGTGGCGATTGGATCGCGAGCGGTGAATCGGGGCCTGATCGAGGTGCACGAATCGCCATTTCGCGAGCTTGCGGGGATTATTTTCAACCGGATCGTGCGAATAATCCTGTGGCTGCCGTTTGTGGACACGCAATGCGGCTTTAAAGCGTTCCAACGCGAGAAGTGCAAGGTAATTTTCGAACATCAGACTATCGAGCGCTTTGGATTTGATCCGGAACTTCTGTATCTTGCACGGCACCACGGTTTGCGGACTGCCGAGGTGGCGGTCCGCTGGGCGCACTCTCCTGCGACAAAAGTGAATATGCTGCGGGACAGCGTGCAGATGTTTCTGGATGTGGTGATCATCCGTTGGAATTCCCTGAGCGGGCGGTATCGAGGAGCCCGATAGCGCCCGCATCTGCCCTACCCAGCCACAGACAACTAGCCCTTCGGGGAGTTCGGACGATTTTGAGTCCGGCAGATGTATGATGGAGACTTGCAGCAAGCTGTTTCGGCTCTCAGGAGAAGCACTCGTTGAATAATAATTCCAAAATTCTGGTGACTGGCGCGGGTGGATTCATCGGAGGCGCGCTGATTGCGGTTCTGCGGCAGCAGGGGTGCCGAAATCTGCGCGGGGTAGACATCAAGCCGTTCGACCGGTGGTATCAGAGGTTCGAGGATGTTGAGAATCTCTCGATGGATTTAAATTCCAAGGAAAACTGCGAACGGGCGGCGGAAGGCGCCGGCGACATTTTCAATCTGGCCGCCAACATGGGCGGAATGGGATTTATTGAAGCGAACAAGGCGCTGTGCATGCTGTCGGTTTTGATCAATACGCACATGCTGCAAGCGGCGATGAAGCACGGGGCGAAGCGATTTTTCTACGCGTCGTCGGCCTGCGTCTACAACGGAGACAAACAGAAAACCTTCGAAGCTCCTTCGTTGAAGGAAGAGGATGCCTATCCGGCGCTGGCGGAAGACGGCTACGGCTGGGAGAAACTGTTCTCCGAGCGGATGTGCCGGCACTTTCGCGAGGATTTCAAGCTCTATACGCGGGTCGCGCGCTTTCACAATGTGTACGGGCCGTGGGGAACCTGGTTTGGCGGGCGTGAAAAAGCTCCGGCGGCGATCTGCCGAAAGGTGATCGAAGCGAAAGTTTCCGGAAAAAACGAGATTGAAATCTGGGGCAGCGGGAACCAGACGCGGAGTTTTATGTTCATCGACGATTGCACCGAAGGAATTCAAAAAATCATGAATTCGGAAATTCTGGAGCCGATTAACCTGGGATCGAGCGAAGCCGTAACCATCAATCAACTGGTGGATATCACCGAAGCGATAGCGGGAATCAAGCTGAAGAGAAATTACGATTTGAGCGCGCCGAAGGGCGTGAACGGCAGGAACAGCGACAACACGCTGATTCAGAAATATCTAGGCTGGGAACCGAGCACGCCGCTCCGGGTAGGAATGGAAAAAACATATCGATGGATTCACGACCAGTACATGGCGCGCGAGCGGGGCGAAGCGGGCGTGGTCCGCGAATCCCCTGTTTCCCAGTGAATTCCGCGAACTGGCTGAGGTAACGGTTAATCCTGGAAATTTACTGCCGGTTCAAATCTGGAATGGGAGGTTACTTGCGGTCACGTCCGGTCCCAGGGCCAACCCGGAAGCGCGAGAGAGCTTCGCCGAGGTTTTGCAGAAAAACCTCGGAATTATAGACATCCGAATCGATCTTGGTGGGGCCATTTGGAGCGACGGGCTCAACCTCGTCGAGTTGAAACTCGTGGGCAACATCCTCGACGATTTTTGGCTGAATCGGCCGCTGCTGCTCGACAAACCCGTTTACCAGGGAATGCTCACACAAGAGATTGATGACGCGCGGAATCCCCAGCGAATAGACATGGATGGTTTCAATCGTCTTTGCACTAAAGATCGGTGCGCCCGAGGCGCCGGCGATCCTGAGGCGTTCGGTAATGTATTCGCCGGTCTGCTGTTCAGAAAGCGGAGTGGTGCGGCAGCGAAGCATGATGCGCTGCCGGAGCTGGCGAAGTTGCGGAAGCTTGAGCTTCTCTTCGAGTTCAGGCTGGCCAGAGAGGACGATCTGCAAAAGTTTTTCCGTGGAAGTCTCCAGATTGGTAAGCAGCCGGATTTCCTCAAGAACGGGATAAGTCAGGTTCTGGGCTTCGTCAATGATCAAAACAACGGTTTCGCCGTCGCGATAGCGTTCGAGGAGCCAGTGATTGAGTTTCAGGAGTTGCTGGCTCTTGGATTTGGACTCGCAGGCAATATCGAACTCCGCCAGAATGAAATCGAAAAGCTGGCTGGAATTCATCCGGGAGTTGAAGAGAAAAGCGGTGCGTGCGCGGCGGTGATGGAGCCAGTCGAGAAGGCGATTGATCAGAGTGGTTTTGCCGGTGCCGACTTCGCCGGTAAGCGTGATAAAACCTTTGCGGGTCTGGATGCCGTACATCAAGCCAGTCAGTGCTTCCTCGATCTGCTTCGTCAGAAAGAGGAAGCGAGGATCGGGGTTGACGTTAAACGGGTTTTCTTTAAGACCGTAAAAGCTTTTGTACATTAGCCGGCGACCCTCGATCCTGTTCCCGTATCCATTCTATCCGCAGCCTTTGTTGACGCCAATCAAGGCAAAATCAAAGGGCGCGTGTGCCACTGAAAATTAATGGTGACGTAGTTGTAAGATTGACTGGAGCTGCAGGCGGTCCCGACGCAGCCCGCTTGACCGTAATTCGTAATGTCGGCGTTGTAGGCGACCGCAATCGTGCCGTTTCTGCCGGCGGGCCGGCTGACGCCGCCGCCCACGGTCCAGGTATTGAAAGTCTGCGAAGTTGTCTGGATGCCGGTGTTTAGAGCGGCGTTGTGGGCGAAACCCAGGTTGAATTGCCCGCTCCACATTCGGCTGAGCCGGTGATTGGCGGTGAAGTTGAGTTGGTCCGCCGTCGTACCCGTCAAAACGCCGCTGCCGCCGGATATGCCATGGCTGTAAGAAAGACCCAATCCGCCGTTCTTTACCCCATACATCATTGAGGCCCCCACATTCGCGCCATACATCAGCGAGTTTCCATTTGTGGTGATCCGAGAAGTGGTGAAGTCAGGTCCCGCGTAAAGTTGCAGGCCCAGAGTTCCGGTCACTTTACGGCTGTAGGCAAAGTTGAAGGAATGATCTCCATTCGCCTGCGGCTGGCCCTCGTAGTGGTAGCCGGAGAAACGGTAGAACGCTCCGATGGAATCCTTGGGAGAGAGCACGTAATTGTAGCCGATCGTAGCGGTGGTGAAGTCGCTGTTGACATTTCCCGACTGCACGAAATCCAGGAGACCGTAGGAACCACTCATGGTGATGGAGCCACGCTGAGAAACGGAATAGGTCAATTGGACGACGCCGGCATTGCTGTAGCGAGGTCCGACAGCTGTGTAAATGCTCTGGTTGGGGACATAGTTATTGCCGATCCCCGGAATTACCGGCCCTACGGACCCACCGACGCCCGGAACCCCGAGGCCGGTGCCGCCGCCAAATCCAAGAGAGGTTTGCGGCAGATAAGAAAATTGATCGTTCAGCTGAAGCAACCACCGGTTCCATTGAAACGTTTGCGAAAGAGCGAGCTGCTGGGAATAGCCGTTATCTTGCGAACTGTCTGACGAGAAGAATCCGCCGGCGGAATAATTGAGGGCAAATTGCGACCTTCTCCATACTTTCAAAACGCTGAGATTGCCCAGGATGTAGTTGTTCATCAGCCAGCCGGAATTTTGCGTCTGGTTGTAGCCGCTGGACTGGATCGATCCCGTCCACTGTATACCGGGTACCCAGTAACTGTGGAGAGTTTCGGGCGAGCCCAGGGTAGGAGTGAGCAGGCCCGTAAGAGGAGTATTGTCTGGGGTGAGACTGTTATTGTTGTCATCCGGATTCTGTTCACCACCGGTATTCACGAGCGAAATCGGAGTGGAAGTCCCCGCTGGCCTGGGTTTGCCCTCCGCAGGCGGTTGCGGTTCGTCCTGTGCACGAAGCGAAGTGCTTCCCGCCAGGAGGGCCAACGAGAAGGTCAGTGTTGCCAACACGAATTTGCGAGCAGTCATAAGCACATTAGAGCCTTAGGGAACCACGATTACGTCGCCGGGCTGAAGAAGAATATTCTGCTCGGCGAGATTTCCCTTAACCACTTCCTTGTAGTTGAAAGGATGCTTCACTTGTTTTCCGTCTTCGGTTCGAAGCACGTAAATATTTTTGAGCTTGGCAAACTGCGTGAACCCTCCGGCGCTGGAAAGCGCCTGCAGCACGGTCATATTGGGCAAAAGCGGGAGCGCGCCCGCGTGAGTGACTTCGCCGGTGATATAAACGCGGCGGCTGTTGATTTCGGTCACGGTCACCGTGACTTGAGGACTGGTGAGGTATTTCGAAAGGCTCTCACGCAGTGTCCCGGCGAGTTGCATGGACGTAAGCCCCGCCGCCTGGACGTCATTGAGCAAAGGGAGCGAAATCTTTCCGTCCGGTCGAACTGGAATCGTGCGTGAAATGTCCGGCTCTTTCCATACGTCAATCCGGACAACGTCCTGGGGGCCGATTTTGTAATCGGGATCCACGGCCGAAAGAGTCGCGGCGGCCGGCTTTGGATTTGCGTCAGACTTCTGGGCAGCCTGGTCTTGCGCGTACGATACTGGCACACAAAATAAAACTGCAGCCAGTGAAACAGCTCGAAGCCTAGCACTCATGATTCCTCCCTCAGCTCTCATGCTTCCCGTTGGATACCCCGATCTGTTTAATCTTGTACAGCAGCGATTTGTAGCTGATTTGCAGTTCGCGCGCGGCCCGCTTGCGATTCCAGTGCGTACGCTCCAGGGCCTGCATAATGAGTTCGCGTTCCGCTTTCTTGGAGGCGGCGCGAGCCGCAACTTTCAGCGAACCGCCTGGAGAGGGGCCGGCTGGAGCATAGGGTCCGAAAGCAGCCGTCGGAAGATCATTCAGAGCAGTCTGCAAATCGCCAAACACAACAAATTGGCGCACCAAGTTCTCCAATTCGCGAATGTTGCCCGGCCAATGATATGCCGACAATGTCTGCAGCGCCTGGCCGGTGATGGGCGGCGCTTCTCTGGCAAGTAGCGCTGAGTGTTTATTTACAAAATAATTCACCAGGGCCGGAATGTCTTCCTTTCGTTCCCGGAGTGGAGGAAGGCGCAGACAAACTCCGTTGAGGCGGAAATAGAGTTCCCGACGAAAGTTCCGCGCTTCGACTTCCGGCTCCAGGTTTGCAGTGGTAGAGGAAATGAAACGTACGCTGGGTTGCTCGTTGGACTCAAGACTCTCGCCGTCGGGCAGATACGTGAGCAATTCGCGCTGGCTGGCCGGGTCGAGTTCCTGCACATTATCCAGATAGAGAGTGCCGAAGGAGTTGGCAAGCGGCTGTTTGGACGGGCGGAATGGCCCAAAAAGGTCGGCTGGCTCGAAGGAGGCGCAATTGATCTTCTTGAAGCGAGAGTCAGACTTGAGGGAAAGCCTATGAATCAGCTTGGCATAGGCATCTTTTCCGGTCCCGCTTTCGCCGACAACCAAGACCGGGATATCCGTCCGGGCAATTTCGCCCGCCATGTCATTGAGGTTTTGCATGATTGAACCAAGGCCATATACAAAACCCGGCAGAGCGGGTTCAGGGAGTACAGTAGTGTAGCTCTGGCTCATGGTGACAATCAATCTAGCTGGAGACCTAACAGACGGCCGCCCACCCTAAGCTTCAGGGCTAGCGTTGAAAGAGTGCAACTGAACTGCCAGGGGCATTCCCTTGTTCAGAGTGCACCAAAATCACTAAACAGCTTAATATCAATTACTTAAGAAGCTACAGAGCGACAGCCCAAGCTTGGGAAACCTTACTTGGTCCTTCAAGAATTCCACATAGTGGCAAATTGTTACCGCTATTCTCATTCCTCCTTAATGGAACTCCACCCAACCGCATAACTTATTGATAATAATAGTGTTATGCGATCTATCGCGACTTTCAGAAGTTGTGCTGGTGTACTACGGTGTGCTGCTGGAAGGCAGGCTAGTCAGTTGGATGATCGAAGGATGAGCCGCAGAATAGCTTGTCTGGTTCTGGGTGGGCAAATCTACCGGTTGCCGGCAAAGAAGTTTCCAGCGAGGCAAGAGGAGCCAAGGCCAAAGTAAAACCCTCTGTTTCACAATGCAGTGTGGAGGATTCGTCCGTCGGGTCTTGGCGTGGACAGCAACTCGATTTTACGTTCCAAGAAATCTTGAACTTCGCGAGTTATACTATCCGCGCGCAGGTCCACTATGTCGAGTTACAACTAGCGTGTACATCCTTGGGCTCTCAGCGATGGGGCACGATCCGGCTGCAGCTCTGATCAACGGTCAGGGGGCCATCGTCGCGGCCATTGAAGAAGGAAAACTGGGGCGTACCCGATCGTTCGGCGGCATCCCACGGGCATCGATCCGCTTCTGTCTGGAGGGGGCAAAAATCCGCTGGCAGGACGTCGAGCAGGTTGCGGTAGCCAGCGAACCTAATCGGGCTTTTCTTCGGAAGGCATTATTTCGCGCACGGCTTGCGCCACTCTCCCCTGTTTCGAGCGCCTACTACTTCAATAAAGCGCTAGGGGAGTTGGGCCGCGAACTGAATAATTCGCGTATTCTGCATGAAATGGCCGGCGGACACGCCCGCCGAGTTGTTCAGTTCGAGCACCAGCTTTGCCACGCGGCGAGCGCCTTTTTCGGTTCGCCGTTCGAAACGGCACTGGTCGTATCACTTGACAATCAAGGGGATGGACGCTCTGGGCTCGTGGGGATCGGAGATGGGACGCGAATTCGAGAACTCTCCTCTATTCCCTTTCCGAATTCCCTGGCCTGGTTGTATACCCAGATCACAACGCTGCTAGGATTCTCAAATAGCGCGTCCGAGCACAAAACTCAATGGCTAAGCCTTTCCGGCGAACCCGTCTACGAAAAATTATTCGTCGAAATGCTCCGGCATGGATCGAAGGAAGCGCCTCACCTGAGCAGGAAATTTTTCAACCGTGGATTCGCCGGCAACCTGGCCTTCAGCGGCGAGTTTTACAGGAGGCTCGGTATTCCAGAAGGGCCGTTAGCGGAAGGGATCACGCAAGATCCCGACAATGCTCTGCGAAGAAACATCGCCAGCAGTTTTGAGCAGGCTTGCGAGCTTGTGCTGACGGAATGGCTCGGAACTCTCCGCAATCGCACTGGAAGCAAGAATCTGTGTCTGGCCGGCGGATTGTTTCTGAATCCACTGCTTGTGGCGGCGATAGAGAAGCAGTCTGGTTTCGACGAAATCTTCGTCCAGCCCGCGGCGGGCAACGAGGGCACGGCTCTGGGAGCCGCATGGCTGGCGTGGCATCAGGCACCCTGCCGCGTGCGCGTTGCACCAATGAAAGGGCTCTACTGGGGACCGGCCTTTTCCAACGCGGAGATCAAGCAGGTGCTGGACAATTGCAAGGCGCCTTATCGCTGGTTTGATTCCGACGACCGGCAAATTGAGGAGACCTTGCAACTGCTGATCGCAGGGAAGATCGTGGCATGGTTTCAGGGAGGGGCCGAATTCGGTCCCCGCGCGCTCGGGCATCGCAGCCTCTTTGCGTCGCCTTGGGCAGAATACGTGCAGGAGAATCTGAATGATTTTGTAAAGCATCGCGAGTCGTTTCGACCGTTCGCGCTGGCGATCCCGGAAGAAAACTGCGACGAATACTTCGAATGCTCGGCAAATGCGCGTTTCATGACCACGATGGCGCGTGCCAGGGAAAAGACGCGCAAGCTTTTTGAGTCGCCAGGCTCGGGTTTTATTTCGAACGAAGGGCTGGCGAGAGTTCAGGTGGTCTCCCGGGAAAACAATCCGCTGCTCTGGAAATTATTGAAGCGCATGGGTGAAAAAGGCCCTGCACCGATGCTTGTCAACACCTCGTTCAACCTCTTTGGGGAGCCGTTGGTGATCAACCCGCGTGACGCACTGCGAAGCTACTACTGCTCCGGGGTGGATGCGCTGGTCGCCGGAAGTTTTCTGCTGACGAAACGCTAGGAACAGTCCCCTGAATTTATGCACGAAGTCTCTAGCTTCGGGAAAATCGCACTGAGTTTCAAACAGGCCGGGACCGCACGATGGCGAAACGCTCTTTCATTTTGAGAAACGGCGATTCCAGCCAGCGGTACGAAAGGGCGCTGAACAGTACCGTCAGCCCAAAACCCGTAAGCGCATAGGCGGCGTATATTTTCACCGAGTTCCCGCGAATCAAGTGCCAGGCAAGCAAAAGTCCCGCAGCGTGGTAAACGTAAAGGCCGTACGAAATTCGCCCAAGGTAAGTCAGCCAGGAAGCAGTCAGCGCGCGCGCACCCGCGGCCGGCGCACCGATCACTGCAAACAGCAAACCCGCCGCAGCAAGCGCAATCAGCGGCCGGCCGAGGAGTGTTCCCATTACCGGGGCGACTTCGGTTTGGGCGTTCAAATTTGTCTGCGACGCGACCATACACCAGAGTCCCAAACAAGCGATCGCGAGCGCGGCGCGGCTAAGAAGCGAAAGAGACGGAGCTTCACTTCCAAGGAAATAAGCCAGCAGAACACCGAAAGCGATCGCATCAATGCGCGCCAGGGTGTTGTATTCAACCGCTGCGCCGACCACATGCGAAAAGACGAGAAACACCCGGACCATATTCGCAAGGACCAGTAAACCGATTACGGCGAAGACGAGTTGGCGGCGGGACAATCGACGAAGCGCAAGCGGCCAGACCAGGTAAAACTGCTCTTCAATGGATACGCTCCACAGCGGACTGGCGATGGAGTGTGGCAGGCCGAGGAAAACATAGACCCAATTCCCCGAAAGCAGGAGATAGCCGGCAATGAAGGGCCAACCTAGATGTTGGGTTCGATCCCAGACCGGAACGACGGCAGCAACCCCAATGAAGAAAAAATACAGGGGCCAGATGCGTAAAATCCGCCTAACGTAGAACGCACCGGTGTCAATGCTTCCCCGGATTTCTTCTTCACGGATCAGCAGGGTGGTAATCAGGTATGCGCTCAAGGCAAAGAAGAGATCCACGCCAAATGCGCCGGCGCTTGCGACTGCGCAAACCAAGGGAACCGCGAAGTGGGGGAGAATCGGGTGGGCTTGATAAAATTGCGGGTCGTTGGGAACGACATGAAAAACGAAAACCCCGAAAAATGCGAAAAATCGGAGGGAATCCAGTTCAGGGCGGTAAAAGCGCCGAGTGTTTGGTTGCTCAAGGTTTTCGATTGTTGTTTGTTGAATCAGGGAGATTTCGCGGGTATCCACTAATGAGTGAAAGTAATCACTGGAAGAGCGAGTGTCAACAAATATCACGAGGCATGGGGATTTCGAAGAGCTGATAACGTCGAATCACATCCCGCAAACTTGCCGATGCAAGGTCTTTATTGTGAGGTCCATACACACATTCCACCGAGAAAACCGGCTCCCCGGAAGCGATCTGTCAATTCAATTCGCTTAGCCGCTTCGAGTAACTTGGACGCTGCGATACCCTTCCCAGAGGAGCCAATTTTTAGCTTTTCTGGGTAAAGAGATCGTGGTATGAAGTAAGGACGTTTGGCTCACGTCCCAGTAGCCACGACTAGTGCGACCCATCCCGCAGAGATTAGGTCAAGAAGTTCCTGATACTGGGCAATCAAACGCCCCTCGGAAGCCCCTTTTGGAACGGAGATTATCGTAATGTGGATTGATTCGCGTGGCGGTCTGTTCTCTAGACTCTTCGTTCTTGCTTGCCAGTCGGTTTTCCTTAGTTTCTTCTTATTTCTAATGGGCCTCCCTGCTCAAGCGCAGAGCGGGGCGATCACTCTGGTTCAGCATGCGGGCAAGGATGCCGGGAACTCGACGTCATCAACGCTAAGCTTTGGGACGAATAATACTGCGGGGAATTGGATCGCGGTTTGTGTTCGAGCCGGGGCATTGAATGAAGTCATAGCCGTCGGCGATACCAGGGGAAATTTTTACCGTAAGGCGATCCAGTTCAATCAAACCACGGATGGCTTCACGGGGGCGATATTTTATGCGGAAAGCATCGCCGGCGGTGCAAACACTGTCACAGTCTCCGACAGTATTTCGGGGACTTTGCGCTTCTCAATTCTCGAATATTCGGGCGTCGCAACGTCCGCGTCCCTCGATGTAGCCGCCGCGGCGCAGGGCAGCAACAATGCCCCCAGCAGCGCCCCCAGCGTGAACACTACCGCCAACGGGGACTTGTTACTCGGTACAGTGATGACGGGTAACGGCCAGAATTACACAGCGGGTCCAGGCTACAAAATCGAGGAGAGTGTGCCTGGTGTAGGAAATGCGAAAATGATGGTTGAAGATCAGGTCCAGACCATATCAGGGGCGGCTATCGCCGCAGCAACCATTGGTTCAGCGGATGACTGGGCGATCGGGTTGGCTGCATTCAAGGCAGCAAACGGGACTGGCGGAACTGCTCCTACCATTACCGGGTTGAATCCGACGTCGGGAGTGGCTGGAACATCGGTGGTGATTACGGGAACGAACTTCGGAAGCCCGCAGGGAACGAGCACGGTGAAGTTCAACGGAGTCACGGCGGCTCCGACGGCTTGGAGTGCTACCAGTATCACCGCACCGGTTCCCGCCG
>DATLVJ010000326.1:0-2220 GCA_035577585.1 Candidatus Limnocylindrales bacterium | reverse complement strand
CGTCCGGACGCCCGGAGCGCAATCACCCACGGTCCACCCGACCCGCAGCTTTGCGATCATGCACGCGGCGATTTATGACGCAGTGAATGCGATCGACCGGAAACACCGGCCATATCTTGTGCGCCTTTCCAGCGTGCCGCGGGATGCTTCCCAGGAAGCAGCGGCCGCGGCCGCGGCGCACGAAGTTCTTGTCGCGCTGTATCCGGCATTCAAGACTACGCTCGACGCTCAACTGCAACAATCACTGGCGCAAATTCCGGATGGCAAGGGCAAGACGGAAGGCGTCCTCATAGGACAAAGTGTGGCGGATAGTACTTTGGCTGCGCGAAGCAACGATGGCTCGAACGCTCCGCCGATTCCCTATGTTTTCGGGACCGCTCCGGGCGATTACCAGTCGACACCTCCGAATTTTCCGCCCCAACCGCAATTCACGCATTGGTCGCATGTAACGCCCTTCGCGCTGGAACGTGCCAATCAGTTTCGTCCCGGCCCTCCGCCTGCTCTGGCGAGCGATGCCTATGGCGACGCCTTCAATCAGATCAAATCCCTTGGAATCGCCAACAGCACGACCGTGACGGCCGATGAGGCGTTGACCGGGCGCTTCTGGAACGGCGCAATTCAGAACTATTGGAACGAGATCGCGCAAACGCTGTCGCAGGCACGCGGCTTGTCGACGACGCAAAATGCCCGTTTGTTCGCCCTTCTTAACCTAAGTTTTGCCGATGACGTGATTGCCTTTTATGACGCCAAATACACCTACAATTTCTGGCGTCCAGTGACCGCCATTCGGGCCGCCGATCCCGGAATCAATCCTGAAACGGTGGCTGATCCGAATTGGCTCCCGGAGGTCGGCAAAACTGCTCCCGACCCATCCTATCCGGGAGCTCATGCAGTGATTAGTGCTTCCGCGGCAGAGGTGCTGATCTCCTTCTTCGAGAGGGACCATGCAGAGTTCAACGTTACGTCTGAGGTTCTCCCGGGAGTCCAACGTTCATTCACAAGCATCTCCGCTGCCGCCGAAGAGGCGACGTTAAGCCGCATCTTCGGAGGACAACATTTCCGAACTGACCTGACTACTGGCCAACGCCTGGGCCGCGAGGTAGCTGACTTTGTCGTCGATAACTTTTTGGCTCCCGGGCAGCCGAAAGACGAATCCGACGGCAGGTAATCGGACGCCATGGGTTTGTTCCTTATTCGCCTTCACTCCGCGCTCATAAGCTCATACGAAACAGATACGGAAAGGAGGGTGTCCTAGATTGCGGCGGAGCGAGGCTACCTACTGATGGTCATGTACTTTGCCACTAAGAATTTCCGCCGGCTTTCAGAATTTTGACTTCGCTAGAACACGGGACTTTGGCGCGCAAACGAGTTCGTCGTGGTTCAGCAAAATGCCTGACGCGAACAATTCAATTCAAAACTTTTGTTTAAAGGGAGAAGCGATGAAGAAGTCAGAAAATAGTATGCAGCGTGGAACAAACCGGCGCAAATTCCTGACAAACGGAATGGTGGCAACGGGGGCCGCGACAATGGGTGCCTCTCTATTGCCAGGCGTCTCGGCGGCTTTTAGCGGAGAGGAGGATCGCGCGCCAATCACAAAAGGCGACATCGCAATCCTCACCTTCCTGAGCGCCCTGGAGCAGGTCGAGGCCGACCTGTGGATTCAGTACGCCGAACTCGGCGGGGCAACCAATCAGGGCCTCTCTCCGATCGATTTGCCGTTTACCGGCGGGCTCGCCCCAGACTACATCACGGGGCTTTTGGTACTCGACGGCGATATGCCGCAATACATCAGCGACAACACTGACGATGAGATCAGTCATCACAGGTTTCTCAACAACTATCTGGAGTCGAAAGGCGCGAGGCAGATCGACCTGAGCCACTTTGCGATTCTGCCCCCGAGTCAAGTCACTGGAGTCCCCCAAAAAGGGCGCCTCACCAACCTGAAGCAATTGACGATCGACACCAGCTGGTGGACGCGGTACCGCAGCGAGACCGCGAACCCAGACTTTGGAGGAACTTTCGGAAATGCAGTTCCCGACCTCGCCAAGGGACAGCATCCGGCCATTCCCGTTAGCGATGGCGACCTGGGCGTAGATGCAAACGGCAACATCTCCAACCATCTGCAGGCGATTGCGAACACGGCGGGATTCCACTTCGCGTTCATCGAGCAGGGCGGAAGCAGCCTTTACCCCGCGCTGGCGCAGAAGGTAACCAATCTGG
>DATLVJ010000325.1:0-7491 GCA_035577585.1 Candidatus Limnocylindrales bacterium | reverse complement strand
TGCGGCGGAGAGAATGATCCTGAAGCTGAAGTGTGCGGTCAATGACCACGTTGAGGTCCAGTATTTTTTTCTGCGGAGAAGCCGGGCGCGAAAATTCGAGAAGGTTCTGGACGATGCGGGCAGCGCGGCGGGCCTGGCGGTGGGTCATTTCCAGTTGGCGCTTGGTGTTGTCGTCCACGCCTTGACGCTCGCGGAGAAGTTCACTGGCGCCAAGAATAGCGGTGAGCGGATTGTTCAATTCGTGGGCAACACCGGCGAGCATCTGGCCCATAGCAGCAAGTTTTTCGGCCTGGATGAGCTGGCTTTCGAGGCGCTTGACCTCGGTGACGTCACGGCCTGAAACAACGGCGCCTTCAATTTTGCCGTGTTCGTCAAAGAGCGGGCTGAAATTGCACTTCAAGCTGCGCCATTCGCCCAGTTTGTGGCGGACGCGAACCTCGATGGAGGCAAAATTCTGTTTTTGGGCGACGAGGTCGTCGAACAAAGCCATCATGGCGGGGCGGTCATCCACATGGGTGCGCTCGCCGAAGGTGAGGCCGACGACTTCGGCGGGTTCGTAGCCGAGGACTTCCTTGAACTTGGGACTGACGAAATTGTAGCGACGCTCGGTATCCACCACGAAGATGAGGTCTGGGAAACTGTCTACCAGGCGGCGGGCAAATTCCTGCTGCTGGTGCAGCTGTTTTTCGATCGCGCGACGCTCGGTGATGTCAACGAGCGCTCCCTGGAAACGGACGATTTGGCCACTTGCGTCGCGAACGGCGGAGGCGGTATTCAGGCAATAGACGGGCTGGCCGTCTTTGCGGCGCAGGGTGAGTTCGTGGCCGCGCGGACTGGCTTCGCTGCTGACTTGACGGACGATGGAATTTCGCTGGGATTCGTCGGCGAAAACCTCGGAGACCTTCATGGACATCAACTCTTCCTTGGAGGAATAACCGAGCATGCGGACGAGGGCCGGGTTGACCTCAAGGATCTTGTCTTCGGGCGTGACGATGTAGATGCCTTCCTGAAGGGTTTCGAATAGTTCGGTAAAGCGGGCCTCGCTGCGCTTCATGGCGGTGATATCGCGGGCGAGGACGGTTACGCCGTGGACTTCGTCGTCGCGGAGCATGGCGTGGGCGACGCAGTCGAAGAAGAAAACGGAGTTGCGTTTCTTGAGGCGAACCTGAACCACGCCGGACCAGATGCGGCGTTCGAGAAATCTTGTCTTTCCGGTTTCGAGGACTTCGATGGGGTTCCCGTCCACGTCTCCAAAAAATTCGCCGAGGCGGCAGCCGATAATCTCCTGAAACGGCCTGCCGACAAGATCGGCAAAGCTGCGATTGACGGCGCGAATTTCGCCTTCGAGGTCCATGGCGAGAAGGATATCGTCGAAGGAGTCGATCAGGTCGCGGAAACCCTGCTGCGACTTGGAGATCATGCCAAAAAGTTGTTGCAGCTGGTTGTCGCTGGGAAGGGCCGCGTCTTTTTTGTCCAGGCCGCGGACCAGGCCTTTCAACTCAGCGATTTCCTTGGTTTTGTTCCAGACGTAAAAGCCAAGCAGACCGACAAGAAGAACCAGGCCAAACGGCAGTGCTTCCAGGTAAAGCTTTGACGACTTGACCCAGTCCCATGACATCCAGGCAAAAACCACGCTGACGAGAAAGAGAAGAAAAAAGGTGAGGCGCCAAAGTTCCTGTTGGCGTTTTTCGAAAAGCTCGAGGCGATCGTCGGCAGGGGTGCGCGGCTCTCTGTGGGAAGAGAGGTTTGGGGAAGCACTGGAATTTGTCTCAGGCTGCATGGGTTCCAGTCAGCCGGGAATAGCTGCAATCGGCCGCCAACAGCGATTCCCCATGATAAGAAAGATTCAAGAAAGCGAGCAAGTAACTTGGGAAGCAAGCGTTCCTGCGACGTACCTGTCCGGAGGGCCAGATGGGGCGAGTTGCTGTAACAACGGGCAGGTTTTGCGGTGTTTCACTCCTGAAAACCAACAGAGAGGATTACAGAAGTATTACAGAGGGTTTTTGCGGCGCATGCTACTTTTGGAATTGGAGTCGAGAACCACGGAGCGAGGGACTGCGATAGTTATGAGCCTCTTCAAGCGCGATAAGACTTTTACCCAACCGATTATCTGGGTCACCACACTTTTCATGATTGCTTTTCATATCGGCGCCTTTGCGGCGCTGTTTTTCTTTACGTGGAAGGGCCTGGCACTGTCGGTTTTGTTCTGGTGGATCGCCGGCAGTCTGGGCATCGGCATGGGGTACCACCGGTTGCTCACCCATCGCGGGTATAAGACGCCGAAATGGGTGGAATATTTTCTGACGACTTGCGGGACTCTGGCTCTGGAAGGCGGACCGATCGCGTGGGTGGCCACACACCGCGTTCACCATCAGAACACGGACAAGGAAGGCGATCCGCATTCGCCGCAGGACGGCGGGCTGTGGGCGCACATGGGCTGGATCCTGACGGGCAAGGCGATGCACAACAAGGCGGAGGAACTGCTGCCGTATGTGCCCGATCTGCGCAAAGATAAATTTCACGTGTGGATCAGCAAGTGGCACTGGATCCCGATGGGCTTCGTGGCGCTGGGAATGTATTTACTCGGCGGGTGGTCGTGCCTGCTGTGGGGATTTTTCTTTCGAACGGTTTTCGGGCTTCATTCGACCTGGCTGGTGAATTCAGCCACGCATATGTGGGGATCGCAGAGGTTCCTGACGGGCGACACTTCGACAAACAGTTTCTGGGTGGCGATGCTGACGTTTGGCGAAGGCTGGCACAACAATCATCATGCGGCGCCGCAAGTGGCGCGGCATGGGCTGGCCTGGTATGAAGTTGACATAAATTGGTATGGAATTTTGGCGTTGAAGAAACTTGGGCTGGCGTGGGACGTCAAGCTTCCGCAGTTCAAGGAACCCCGGAAGGCTGAACGTGCAGTTCCAGTTGAGGCTGTTCTCCCTCCCGATGTGGAAACGGTGAACGTTCCCGTTTCCTCGATCTACGGCGATTGAATCTCCGCTGCCCCGGATTTCTAGAACTTATTTCATAAATGTGGAAGGTACGGAGAGAAGCATTTCCTCAGGGGCTAAAACCCATTTTTCCTTAGCCTTTGATGCCGGAGCTGAAGCTCCGACCCCCAAGCCCTCATTTATTAGATGGCTTCTAGCAACCGCTGTGAAGCACATTCCTTGCAAACTGTGGTGTCGCAGGCGTTTCGCTACTATGATTTGAGCGGAAGGCCTTATGCGCATTTCCAGCCGCACAAAATCGATGGCGTTTTTCATCACGCTGGGCGTTTGCCTGGTGGCGCTGACGGCGGTGGTCAACGTCGGTTGGATAGTGATCAACTGGCGCCGAGTGGCGCCGCTAATTTTCGGAGTCGTCTTTTTTGGCTTAATTATCGCCGGGCTATCGGTGAATACGGTATTCCTGGTGCGAGAAATCCGGCGGAATGAACAGCAGGACAGTTTCTTGAACGCAGTGACCCACGAGCTGAAGACCCCGATTGCTTCCATCCGGATGTACCTGGAGACACTTGAAAGCCGGCAACTGGATGAGCCGCAGCGGCGCGAATTCTATCGCATCATGCTGGAGGACACGGACCGGCTGCTGGGCACGGTGGAGCAAGTGCTGAAGGCGGGAGAAGCGCGGCAGCGGAGCAAGCGGAAAAACTGGCAGGAGCTCGATTTTTCCGACCTGGTAAAGAGCGCGCTGGAGTTAACCCGACTGCGACACCATCTAACTCCGGACAACTTGCGCTTCGGCGTGGTTCCGCCGGAAGGACTTCTGGTCCAGGGAAGTCCCGAAGAATTGCGCACGGTTGTATTCAACCTGTTCGACAATGCGGTGAAATACTCCGGGGAGAAGCGGGAAATCGTCGTGGACGTGCGGACGCCGGACATGGATACGGTTTTGTTGTCGGTGAGCGACCTGGGGATCGGGATTCCGCGCAGCGAGCTGAAACGTATTTTTACCCGGTTTTACCGGGCGACGAATCCGCTGGCAGGACAGGTGAAAGGTACGGGGCTGGGACTTTTCATCGTGCGTTCGATCGCGCGCCGGCACGGGGGCGACGTTTTCGCGGAGAGCGAAGGTGAAGGACGCGGCAGCACGTTTACCGTGCGCCTGCCAAGAGTCTACCGGGTATGAGCCGGATCCTGATCGTGGAAGATGAAACGCACCTGGCGCAGGGGCTCCGGTTTAACCTGGAAGCAGAGGGTCACTCCGTGCAGATTTCCGATCGGGGAGAGGAAGCATTGGACCGGCTGCTGAAAAACCAAGAATTTTACGATGCGCTGGTGCTGGACGTGATGCTGCCGGGAAAAGACGGATTTTCGGTGGCACGGGAGTTGCGGGAGGCGAAGAATTATATTCCGCTGTTGATGCTGACTGCGCGAGGCCGCGCGGAAGACGTGCTGAAGGGATTCGAATCGGGCGCCGACGATTACCTGCCGAAGCCGTTCAATCTGGCGATCCTGCTGGCGCGAATCGAAAGTTTGTTGAGGCGCAAGGAGTGGTCGCAGAAGTCGTCTGCGGCGCCTATAACCAAAACTGGAGCACCGGAGACCAATGAGGAAGCAAGCTACATGTTTGGAGACAAGCTGGTGGATTTTCAGAATCTGCGGCTGCACGTGGGCGACAAAGTCGTGCAACTTACGCTGATGGAGATGGTGCTTTTTCGCTACCTGATTCGGAATGCCGGGCGACCGGTATCGCGCAAGGCGATTCTGGAAGACGTCTGGAATTTACACGAGGACACGGATACACGAGCAATCGACAATTTCATCGTGCGTTTGCGGCGTTACATCGAACCGGAGCCGGGCAAGCCGGTTCACTTGTTGACGATTCGCGGCGTGGGTTACCAGTTCGAACCGAATCCAAAGCGCTAGAGGATGGTTTCGCCAGTCGTATCGCACGTGGTTGGAGTTGTGCAAAGCGCTTATGTTGAGATCCTTCGGTCCGCAAACTTCGCGTATCTCAAGATGACAATCGGTTTAGTCAGTAGATGGCGGGATCAGGATGCTGGAGTTTCCAGTCGGCGCCCAATCGGTGGGCTTCCGCAATTTCTGCGGGAGACATCTTGCGCTGGACATTGCTGATATTCTCTGGGACGCCGGCCAAGAGATACCACATCAAGGCTTGAACGTAGTCCTGCTTTACGCCTTCACCCAACTCATAGAGCAAACCGAGATCGTTGCGTCCTTGTCCTGCTCCGCCTAAATCGGGGACGTGCTCGGCAGCGTGCCGGTACCAATAGGCAGCTTTGCCATAGTCCTGCTCCAGGTCTTCGCCTCTTAGGTAACGCCGCCCCAGCTCTGCCTGAGCATCAGGATTGCCGCCTTCAGCGGCCTTGCGAAACCACTTGAGCGCTTCCTGCTTGTCCGTCACTCCAAACCAAAGATTTTGCTCGAAAGCCTCACCAAGCCAGAATTGCGCCTCGGGGACGCCATTCTCCGCGGCGCGATACATGCATCGCTCGTTTTCCAGCGCCTCTTGATTCGCGCGTTTCATGCAGACCCAATACTCGGCGGGTGCGTAACCTTGGTCTGCCGATTTCTGGTACCAGTAAACGGATTTCTCCTTATCGAGAGGAAGAAGCTTGCCAGCCTCGTAAATTCTGCCCAGCCAATATTGGGCTTCGGGGTCACCGCTTTCGGCCAGGGAGAAAAGCGCCTGCCAGTCGCCCGGCTGCAGAAAGGGCAAACGTAAAATGTCCACCAAACGGGTGTTTGTGGAAAGGGGTGCGGTCTGTGTAGGGAAAAAGTAAGCGGCGAACAGAACGACGAGCAGCGAAGAGACCAAAGTGCGATGCTGCATTGGGTTTCTCGGTCAAGATGATACTACTCCGGTGAGTGGCTGACTGCAAATACCAGACTGAGATGCGGGCCGAACACGTTTGGCCGGGACAGGTGGCAATTTGTCCGAACACGGACACACAAAAAAAGAAGCGTCCCGGGGATTGCCCGGGACGCTGATGATTTGGTGTTGTGCAGTAGCGCAAGCTGAAGGCTGTGCTACAGAGGCGGCATAAAGCCGCCCCTACGAGAGGACGATGGTTAGTCCTGGCCTTCAGTGGCCGCGGCTGCGTCAGCGTCGTCGTCTTTGCCGCTGAGGAAGTCGAGGCTGGCCGCGTCATCGGCTCCGGCAAAGTCGGCAGCCTCGGGGAGTTCTTCCACGGGCTGCTGAACAGGAACCTCGGTCAGCAATTGCAGGCTGCGGTAGTGTTCGAGACCCGTGCCGGCGGGAATGAGCCGGCCCATGATGACGTTTTCCTTCAGGCCGCGCAGGTAATCCACCTTGCCGGCGACCGCCGCTTCGGTAAGAACGCGGGTGGTCTCCTGGAAGCTGGCTGCGGAGATGAAGGAGTCAGTCGAGAGCGACGCCTTGGTGATACCAAGGAGCAGCGGACGACCGGTTGCGGGACGCCCACCTTCGGCGATGATCCGATCGTTTTCCTCGCGGAAGCGGAACTTGTCGATCTGCTCCTCGAGAAGGAACGTGGTGTCGCCGACGTCTTCGACCTTGACCCAACGCATCATCTGGCGGGAGATGGTCTCAATGTGCTTGTCGTTGATGTTGACGCCCTGCAGGCGGTAGACCTCTTGAATCGCGTTGACGAGGTAGGCCTGGGTGTATTTTTCACCCAGAACGGCGAGCAGGTCGTGAAGGTTGAGCGGGCCGTCGATGAGGGCTTCACCGGCGCGAACGTGCTCGCCTTCCTGAACGTTGATGTGCACGCCGCGCGGGATGGCGTATTCCTTGGACGTCTTGCCATCTTCGCTTTCGACGTAGACTTTGCGCATGCCCTTGGCGATTTCGCCGTAACGAACGGTGCCGTCGATTTCGGAAATGACGGCAGGATCCTTGGGCTTGCGGGTTTCGAAGAGTTCGACCACGCGCGGGAGACCGCCCGTGATGTCCTTGGTCTTCGTGGATTCGCGCGGGATCTTCGCGAGCACGTCGCCGGCCTGGACTTCATCGCCATCCTGCACCATCAAGTGAGCGCGAGAGGGCATGAGGTACTTCTTGCGGACCTTGCCGGAAGAATCGCGGACCAGGATCGCAGGCTGGTGCTTTTCATCGCCCGGCGGCAGCGTGACAACGAGTTGCGAGAGGCCGGTGACTTCGTCCACCTGCTCTTCGATCGTGAGGCCCGGACGGAGATCGTCGAACTTCACCGAGCCTGCCGTTTCGGTCAGGATGGAGAAGGTGAACGGATCCCATTCGGCGAGGATCTGGCCCTGGTTGACGGTGTCGCCGTCCTTGACGCGGAGACGCGCGCCGTAAACGATGTGGTAGCGTTCCTTTTCGCGGCCCTTTTCGTCCACGATGGCGATCAAGCCGGAACGGTTCATGGCGATGGCAGTGCCGCCGCGGCCTTCAACGAACTTCATGTCGACGAACTTGACGATGCCGTTGTTGCGGGCTTCGATGGTGGAGCGCTCGCTGACGCGTGTTGCCGTTCCACCGATGTGGAACGTACGCATGGTGAGCTGCGTGCCGGGTTCGCCG
>DATLVJ010000324.1:0-5901 GCA_035577585.1 Candidatus Limnocylindrales bacterium | reverse complement strand
GCTCCAAACCGAAAAAGATGCGCGTCCAACCAACTGTTCCCCAACTCTTCCTTCATCAGAGCCAGCCATTCCAAAGATTGCTTCGCCGTGCGAATTCCTCCGGCAGGCTTGAAACCAACCGCCATTCCGGTTTCTTCGGCGTATTCGCGGATCGCGCGGGTCATCACCACCCCCACGGGCAAAATCGCGTTTACAGCCTCCTTCCCGGTCGAAGTCTTGATGAAATCCGCGCCGGCCATCATGGCTACCAAACTGGCTTTCGCGACATTGCGCAACGTCAACAGGTCGCCGGTTCCCAGAATCACTTTCAGGTGCGCGGGGCCGCAAGCATCCTTGAAGCCGACGATTTCGTCGTAAAGCTTCTGCCATTTCGCGCCAAAAACATGCGCGCGCGTGATTACCACGTCAATTTCCTGCGCGCCCGCTTCCACCGAGCGGCGAATTTCCGCGATGCGCTCTTCCAGCGGGGAAAGCCCCGCTGGAAAGCCCGTCGAGACCGCGGCTACAGGAATATTTGTGCCTTCCAGCGCGCGCCTCGCCGTCTCTACGAACAGGTGGTAGACGCACACCGCGCCGACGTGCAACTGCAACTCTTCGATTCCCAGCTTTTCCACAATTTCATGCTGAATCGGCTGCCGTGCCTTGGCGCACAAACGCCGCACTCGCTCGTCCGTGTCATCGCCGCTTAGGGTGGTGAGATCCATGCAGGATATCGCCCGCAGCAGCCATGCGATCTGCCAGTCTTTCTTCACCGTGCGCCGAGTCACCAGGCTCGCCGCGCGGCGTTCCACTGCGCTCAAATTCACGCGGACGCTCTCCACCCAATCCAGATTGAGGGAAGTTCCGCGGTTCGCGCTCAACGACTTGCCTTGAAGGGTGGCGATCGCCGTCCCGGCCGAATTCTCGCTGACAATCCGGTTGCCCTGCCGGTCGGTAATCTCCAAATTAGGCCGTCTTTGCGTATCCATATCTCCGACTCCACCAACCTGCCTCAATCCTTAATCGCTAATTGTTTAGGATACCACCGTGAACCATTAGCGGCACCTTAACGTATCGGCGCGCGCTGGATCGAGGCCGGTGCGAAGGACAGAAAAAGAAAGAAGGCGGCGTAAAGCCGCCCCTACATTGGTTCTAATTCGCTGCCGCATCTTTCGCTCCGGGCGTGGGCCGCGAGAGCAACTCTACATACTCCTTATAAAATTTCTCTTTATTCAGATCGTCCTGAACCTCCACCAGTACTTCGCCCATACCCGGTTGCAAACCCTGCGTCCAAGCCAACGTATTTCCGTAGCCGGCCCCGTGATCAACGTCAATATCCATGTACAGCTTTCGCCACTTCGTAATGATGGCCGGGTCGAGCCAGGCGACGGCCGCCAGTTCATCCCACAGGTATCCGGGCTCCGCGTATTTTGCCACATACTGAGCCGCGGGTTCCGCGCTCTTTCGCACCTGCTCGATGAGAGTTTTTTCCATGTGGGTCTTCACGGAGATATCGACCGTGGTCAGTACGACGCGCGGCCACCTGGCGTGCAATACGGCATGCGTGGCCTCGGGGTCCATCCAGAAATTAAACTCGCGAGTGGGAGTGAGAGAAAATTCAGGGTCGTCGGTTTGCGGGTTGATGCTTCCGCCCATCACGATCAGTTCCTTCGTCAGTGATGAAAATTCCGGATCCAGCGCGATTGCCAGCGCCAGGTCTGTCATGGGCCCCGCGGCGTAAATCGTCACATCGTGCGGATACTGACGCACCAGCCGCACCATAAAATGCGCCGCATCTTCCTTCGCTGCTTTGATTGTCGGATTCCCCTCCCGCATCGGCGGAATTTCCGCCGGCCCATGCACTTTTCCTCCTGGCGCAAAATTCCAGGCGCCCTGATAAACAATTTTGCCGTGAATCGTCTGCCACTTTTCGATGTACTCCTTGCTGCTCACCAGCGGAAATGCCGCGCCCGGGACCACGGGAATATCCCTGCGCCCGATGATTTCCAGCAGCCGCAAAGTGTGTTGCACTTCCTCGTCGCGCCAGGCGTCGCCGGTGACCACGGTGATGCCCAACACTTCGGTTTCCGGTGAATTCACGAGCGCGAGGATCGCCTGCATATCCGTGCCGCCGGGCCCAGCCGCGTCCTGGTCAATGATGACTTTCCTTTTTGACTGTGCGCTGAGACTGATCGAGCCGACCAGAATTATCGTCGCGACCGCGCAAATGCGTGCCAATGATTTCATGGAACAATTCCTTTCGGGTTATCAAAACAGAAAAATCAGGACAACTGCCTAGTACATGATCGTCTGCGTCAAATGATGCGGCCATGTGGTGGTGTGATAGTGCGTCCACAGCCGCGCATCCACCTGCGGGATGATGATTTGCAGATTTGCCGGGCGCAATTTATTGATCTCGTCCGTCATCAGGGCCGTCGCGTACAAACAATGCGCGCGCAGTTCGATCTCCCAGCGCGAATCGCGCGGGATCAACTGGTACGAATTGATCGCGAGTTCCAGTTCCTTCGAATAGCTGGTGATCCCCATCAGCCGCAGCGCCACGGGCACAATGTAATCCGCGAAGGCGGTCATCTTCTGCGGATCGTCCAGCCGGAACTTACCAGCATTGTGCAAAGTGGCGTAGAGCATCCAGATGCCCAACTGGGGCAGCTTGTAGAACTTGATTTCATGCCCGTCCAGCAAGCTGATGTCATTGAAGCGGGGAAACTCCTTCACCAGCCGGTCAATCAGCCCGTTCCCGTTGTCGTAAAGCTTCGGCGAGCACGAGTGAACGAACTTGTGGAATTTGCCGTCGTATTTTTCCGCCAGCACCTTGCCGACTTCGTGCAGCACGGCCAGCTTTTCATCAAGCATGGGCATTACGATGTTGCCCTCAAAAATCTTGTTTAACTCCGCCCGGGAAATCTTTGCCAGAAACTTGCCATCCAGAAACGGAACGCCGTGGTCCATGGCCCGCTTGATGCAGGCAAACTCGGCTTCCGAGTCCGACCAGTGCTGGCCGGCAAAATCTACCTGGAACTTTTCGTGCGTCGAAAAATCCGTGAAGGCGGTGTCAATCGAGTCTGCCACCATGACGAAATCAACGGCGATGTCCGGATCGCCCTGGCTCAAGCCGAAGGGCAGCGGGTACTCCGGCAAGGGCAGCTCTTCGTAGGCCATCCACGAGGCCACTTCCACGATCTTGTCGTAGTTTGTGCGCACATCGCGGGAGCTCTCGATGGCATACCGCAGGCTGTTCAATACCGGGCTTCCAATGTCTTTTGGCCAGTGCATAGTCTCTGTCGAACGGGGTGGTCCTTGAATTTCCAGGACGGCCGGAAGAAAAGCAAAAGGTGTGAATTGCGAAACAGCGGCGGCTTGCCCAAGCATTCCAAGAAACTTTCTGCGCTTCACGCTTGTTGAGCCCGGCAATTCGAGCTTGCTGGTTGGGTTGGAATCGAATATCAGAAGAAAAACCTCCTCGCGCCCCCTACTTGCCCTGAATGCGGCTTACAAACATCTGAAGAAATTTCTCGGCATTCACCTCTGTGCAGACTTTCGCGTTGGGTTCCACTTTGTCGATACCTTCGATGACATAGCGGTCGCCGTCCGGGAAATGATGCAGAACGTTGCGCTCGTTGGCGCCGCGCCGGTTTGCCACCGTCTCCCCGCGCGTGAATTCGCCACGGGTCTCTATGTCCACGTGCATCGCCGGAGCCTTCACCAACGCGCTGTCGATCGCCACGCCTACCGCCAGGGGGTCGTACATCGGGGTACCTGTTTCGCCGAACTTCTCACTGAGCCCGATCAGGAAGTCCGCCACCTTGTAAATAAAATCGCTTACGGGCCCGGGATTTCTTTTCAGAGCTTCGATGTGCTTCCGGGTGAGCAGCGTTTTGTCGCCAACATCGAGTCCCACCATGGTCAGTGGCCAGCCCGCCTGAAAGACAATCTGCGCCGCTTCAGGATCGTTGGCGATGTTCGCCTCCGCCGCCGCGTTCACGTTTCCACCGGTGATTGAACCGCCCATAATCACAACTTCCTTCACCAGCGGCACGATCGAGGGGTCTTTTTCGATGGCCAGCGCGATATTGGTCAGCGGACCGATTGGGACGAGCGTGATTTCGTGGGGATTGGCGTGCACCATCTCAATGATCAGGTCAGGCGCCCACCGCGAGTCTTTCTTGCACTTGCTCGGCGGGAGTTCCACGTTCGCCAGCCCGTTCTGCCCGTGCCAGAACTCCGCCGTAATCAATTTCTGGAAGAGAGGATGCTGCGCCCCCGCGGCCACCAGAATGTCGCAGCGGTTCGCGAGGGAGACCATGCGAAGCGCATTTTCCAACCCCTGTGCAGCGGTAACGTTTCCCGGCACCACCGTCAGAGCCCGAACATCAAACTCCGGTGAATTCAGCGCCAGCATAATCGCCATGGCGTCGTCCGTCCCCGGATCCGTATCAATAATCACTTTTCGCGGCCCTGCCAGCGCCGCCGCGGCAAACACGCCCATCAGCAATGCCACAAAACCAATTTGCGTCAATCGAAACATCGTGAAGCTCCCCCTCTTTGTCCTCTATTTCCTTTAACTCATTTGTCTCCTTTGCTTCCTCTGATTCTAAGTCTTGGCCACGATGATGAGCGCCAACCCGATCAAGAAGCAGGCAAACATCGCGGCGATATAACCATTCGTTCCCTTGGGCGCGTCACGGAATTCTTTCCAGATAAAGACGCCCCAGAACGCCGCCACCATTGTCGCTCCCTGCCCCAAGCCGTAGGAAATCGCGAATCCCGCTCGCCCGGCCGCGATGATGTTGAACGACATCCCCACTCCCCAGATAATCCCACCAAGAATTCCCGTCAGGTGGGTCCCCAATCCGCCTTTGAAATAATCGCCGAATGAGACGGGAGCGCCGACAAACGGCTTCTTCATAATGAACGTGCCCAAAATAAAATTGCTGAGAAAAATTCCAATGGCAAAAACAAAAACCGCTGCGTACGGCCCCAGCTTTCCCGGTTGCGGCGCAGCAAAGTCCGGATACATCGCCGCCGCCACGAACCGATAGAAAAATCCCATCGTTACGCCGCAAGCCAGCGAAAGAGCCAGCCCCTTCGTGCTGATTCCCGCAGCCGCTCCGGGCAATTTCCGGTAAGCCACCGCGTCCAGGATGATCGCCAGAACCACCAGGAGCACGCCGCCAAAGAGCAACATCGCATTGCCCGACGGATGCTCCAGGTAATTCACAAACACGCCCAGCACCAGAGCCAGCCCGATACCGACGGGAAACGCCACCGACATTCCCGCGATATCTATCGCCGCCACCAGCAGAATATTCGCCAAGTTAAAAATCGCGCCGCCGATCAATGCCGATTGGATGCTCGCAGGCGAAGCCTGCTGCAGATCCGCGACGAAGGCTCGCCCACCGATACCGTTGCTTCCGAGCGTCAGCCCGAGCACAAGGGTCAGCAGCAAAACGCCAATCGTGTAATCCCAATAAAAAAGTTCAAAGCGCCAACCCTTTTTGGCCAGCTTCTGCGTATTCGCCCACGACCCCCAGCAGAACATGGTGATGATGCAAAACGCCACTGCCCACGCATAACTGTTCAAAACGAACATTTAGGCTCCTTTGAATTTCACGTGCCCTCAAGAACTCGTCACTTCATCGCTTAGCGGCACCGACCAGGTCGAGACTCCGCTTGCGTTTGTGGGGCGGGGGAGAGAAAAAGCGCCGCTGCAGACCCTTCGCTCAGGGCAGGCGGCGGCCGCTACGAACGCAGGAGGGCGAGGCAAGCCCCGCCCCGACAATCTCTACGCCTTTCCGCCGCGCTTGCTCCATTCCGCCGCGAATTCCGCGCCTGTCGCGAACGACTTCTGAGTTCCCACTTTTGTCGTCGAAAGCCCCGCGTACAAATTTGCGCGCGTCACGG
>DATLVJ010000323.1:0-15808 GCA_035577585.1 Candidatus Limnocylindrales bacterium | reverse complement strand
GTGGATGTGCTCGCGATCGGGGGAAAACAGGCGCCGATAACTCAGGAAGCGGCGCAACACCGCGAAGGTTACGTCCAGAATCGGAAGCCCCAGGGAGACGATAGGAATCGCAACCGCAACCATCGTGGGAGACTTGTGCGAACCGGCAATGGCAATCGCGCTGATCAGGAAACCGATTAGCAGGCTGCCGCAATCGCCGAGGAAGATGGAAGCCGGGTTGAAGTTGTAGCGCAGGAACCCGCTGATCGCGCCGGCCAGCGCCAGTGTCAGGATCAGAACAACTTCGTTGTGGCCGACCATCGCCACGACGCAACTCACCAACGTGGAGAGCAGCGCCGAGCCGGCGGCCAACCCGTCCAGCCCGTCAATCAGGTTGAACGCATTGGTAATCCAAAGAACCCAAAGAATTGTCAGCGGCAGACCCACCAGCCAACTGAGGTGGGGATGGCCCGCAAGAATCGTCAGTTGGGAGATTCCGATGCCGTTGCAATACAACAGCACGGCCGCCAGGGCTTGAACGGAAAATTTGATGTAAGCGCTGATGTCGCAGAAATCGTCAATAAGCCCAAGCAGGAAAATTATGGTTGCCGGCCCAAGAATTTTCACGGTGAGTTGCGACAGCGGGAATTCGCTCATCCCAAAGTGTTCGGGCACCCAATGCGCCAGCAGCGCAATACACCAGAGCGTCAGGAAAATCGCGACTCCGCCAAGGCGCGGGATGGGCCGCGTGTGGATGTGGCGATCTGAAGCCGGGGGAGTGGCCCAACCATGCCGATTGGCATAATCGCGGACCAGGCGCGTGAATAGTGCCGATACCAGAAGTGCGGCGATGAATACAAGAAATTGCATGGCTCTCTCGAGATCCGCCGGGAGGAAGGGATTTTTGGTTGGCCGGGATAAGTGGGATTAACTGCGGCCTAGAATCGCGTATCAAATTGTTGCGCTGGGGCGTTAGACGGGGCTGCCGGTGAATTCGGCTTTCAGACTATCAGCACGTTGCGGGGTCAAGCACTCCCGTCGTGATCCGATGTTCTGCGGCGCGGGTTGTAGGAGTCGCCCGAATCCAGGTGCGATCAATCTCCACTGCAATCGAGCGTTGCAACAGCTGGACTGACAACACCAGTTTCAATCCGGACTTGATTCTGACGACGATTCCGCTCATTCCCTTCAGCGGCCCCGCTTCGATTTGGGCCGACTGGCCAACCTGCAAGTAAGGCCACGGCATTGTGGAGAGCCCGCTGGTGGCCACCCGCTGGATGGCGGCAATCTCCTGTTCTTCGATCGGAATCGGCGTCTTCCCCGTTCCGACGATTTGCACCACGCCCGGAGTGATCAGCACGGGCAGCCGGTCATTCGGATTCATCCGGCAAAATAAATATCCCGGGAACAACGGCACATCGATTTCTTTTGTGCGATCAGACCACTTCCGGCTGGACTTGCTGATCGGCAGATAACATTCAAAGCCGGAATTCTCAAGCAGGAGTGTGGCATTTTTCTCCCGGCCGCTTTTCGTCAGAATTGCGTACCACGGCCAAGGATGATTCCGCGTGCTCATTACAGTCCCCCAGAGAAGCTACCGCCATTGGAGTCCCATTCCGAGGGACTCCAGATTCGCTCCAGGTCTTGATTCCGTGATGCCCGACGTGCTGCTCAGGCGACTCAGGTGACGATCGGAAATTCGACCCAAGGTGGACGATAGCCGAGACAGTTTTCAGCGACAATCCGGTCTTTACCCTAAAGATTACAGGGGACTTTTCCCCACCGGACAGGCGCCAGAAATGGCAGAAAAATCGTTCGAAATCTGGATTAAACATCATTAAATACGGCCGGAATAGAGTCTTGAGTTCGAAGGCGCGCAGGTCATACGCATGCTTCGTAAAGACGGCCAGGGAAGGTGATTCAAAATTGCACAAGTTGAAAAATGGTGCGCCTGGAGGGTGTGTCGCGGCAAGTCACAATGGATCGAAGGTTCCCGCGTTGCATCGGAGGTGGAATTGCTATTATTTTGATTTGGCAGCTTCTGCTTCGATGCCGGTTAGCAAGCGATTGAGATCCGCACGCGAGAAATAGCGGCCGGCCAGCACGACGCTTTGAATCTTTCGGGTGTTTTTTATGTCGGCCAGCGGATTTGCGTCCAGCAGCACCAGGTCGGCGCGCTTTCCCTTCTCGATGGTTCCAGTATCCGCCAGACCTAGATATTTCCCGGCGTTCAATGTCGCCGCCTGGAGCGCTTCCATCGGGGTCAATCCGGCCTTCACCAGCAATTCCAACTCCTCGTGCAAACTGAACCCGGGATACACGCGCACGCCGGCCGCGGTATCCGTTCCGGCGAGGATGGGAACTCCCGCCTGATTCATCTCGCCCACCATTTTTAATTCAGCCTGAAAGAACTTTTCCCGATCCGCGACGGGATCCGTCGACCAGTCTTTCTTTATTCCGGCCGTAAACATCGGCCACGAACGTTCTTTCCAAACCGCGGGCGCGTATTTCGCCAACGGATCCGGGCCGGAGTTCGTCTGCTCAATCAGCCATTCGCCGCGCTCCCAATAGAGTGTTGGCACTTGCCAGGTATGGTTTTTCGCGAAGAGTGCGATCAGGGCCTTGGCGCGAGCAGGATCGTAGGTCGCGAGGAATTTGCCTCTTCCCGGTCCTCTCGGGGCAGCCATCAGTTCGTCTTCAACCGTGGAGCATCCTTCAAAAACACCTGTCAAATGTTCAATACTCTTTTGTCCGGCATTCGACGCCTCGGTTGCGCGCACTTTGTCGGGAACGTGCCCGGCAAAAACAATGCCGTCCTTTTTGGCTTCCTCGGCGGCTGCGAAATAACCTTCACGCGGAACCAACGACTGAATCTTGATGAAGTCCGCCCCATTTTTTTGCAGCTCATCGACAATTCGCCGGCCCTCGGCGGCATCTTTCACCGGCGCGGAACTCGGAAATTGTGGAACTGGCCCATCCAGCATCGGGCCCGAGATGATCATCCGTGGCCCCAGGAGTTCTCCATTGGCAATCCGGTTGCGCCAAATCTTCAACGTTTCCAGATCGCCGCCCATATCGCGAACGCCCGTTACCCCATTTGCGACGAACAACCCGGGCGTAATTTTCTCGTCGGCGGGAATCCATTCTCCGAACATTTCATGCACATGCATGTCCCACAGGCCGGGAATCAGAAATTTCCCCTTCCCGTCGACGAGTATGGCTGTCTTCGGTATTGGTATCGTGCCGCTTTTGCCAAGCTGGGCAATCTGTTTGCCACGAACGATCACCGTCATGTCCGCCTGAACCGGCGCGCCTGTGGCGTCAATGACATTGACATGGGTGATTGCCACAATGGGGTCTTGCCCAGCAGCGATGGAAGCGATCGCAGGCGACAACACTAAAAACAATAAAAGCCGGATGATTTTCTTCAGCAACGGACACCTCGCAGAGTCGCAAATTCTACCCGGACCAGGTGGGGGAATACAAATTCCGGCGGATTTTTCCCAAGGAATGGGAAGAAAGTTCGGAGCAGGATACACCCTGAGTATCATACCTGTCGCAGGGATACGAATTTGGGCTCAATCGGAAAGTCTTCGCTTGAAGATATTTGGGAAATTTTTGTCGGAGATGGGGGATTGCGACCGTTGTTGTTGAAACGGATGTGAGGGTTGGTGAGCGTTGGTATGTCTCTTGTTTTCAACTGGGCCAGATGATTTGAAGTTATTTTCAGCATTCACAAGGGGTCGAAATAGCCTCAAATCGCCCGAAATTAGTTACACGATTAGTAGCACGTAAGTTGGCCGCATCCGCTTTCGCCCGTGTCACAGAAGGTCCGTTTCAGCCGCGATGTTGCGAAGAGAGAAGAAGGGAGCAGCGGCGGTTTGCTAATTCATCCTGCCCTGTTTGTACTCACCACGTTTCATTTGTTATGAATGACTTTGCACGCTGTCGGTTGCGCTGAACCATCCCATTTGCAAGCTCGAGTGCACCAAAACAAGCGTTTCGCACTCCCAAGATTTCCCGGAATTTGCGAGGCGGGAACTCCGATCACCCTTCGGTTAACAGCAACTTGAGAAACTTAATCACGATTTGCCGGAGCGGGAGTTTTCCGAGGAGAATCAAACAGTTGCGATGAAACGCGAGAGCCAACCTTTCTTCTGTGTCCACCTTTAGTTTGCGGTTTTTCAACTTTTTCCACGACTAACGTGACAGTGGCGTGGCAGGCGCCTCTTCGAGGTTCTCATGACATTAACCAGTGCGCGAGACTCACGACAGTTTTTCAATTACCCGATTTCACTGCCTAATGATCAGAATCAACTTTGTTTCGGCGCAAATGAGTCTGTTCGGTAGTATTTGCGCGACCATCGTGCAACCGCATTGGAGTGCCACGGAACGCCAAAACAGGACAAGCCTAGAATCTAAGCTCGAATCCTCCGCGATCTGTACGAATCGAGACAACTAGAACTGCTTGTACGGATAGCGCTTACCGGAAAAGTGCGTACTAGCAGTCAGACGGAAAGACAGACTCAGTTGCAGCCAATTTCAGATCGGAATGTTTTTTCCGCAACAGCAACCGCCTGCGACACACTTATGACAAAAATGCCAACTTTCTTTTCTGAGTAAGCTTCCTTCTACTCTGCATGCCCGTCGCTATCGTCCGACAACGGTTGCCCCGATGCGACTTTGTTCTTCACACTTGCGTCCAGCGCTCGACGGGCAAAAGGCATATGCGGAACATGGAAGCAAAGCCCTTAGTAGCGCGGGACGGATTCAGGAAAGGCGATCAGGGGTGAGCAGAGCGGTCATCGTCAAAACGCGCTCGTAGTACTCGCGCTGCGTGAGCCGCGAAGCAGCCGGCGCATCGAGGAGAAAGGTCACGTCGGGATGAAGTTGCAGGGCCGAAGCGGAAACTGCGGAAGTGACGGGGCCTTCGATGGACTTAACGATGGCCCCAGCTTTGGAGGCGCCGGTGGCGAGCAAAAGAATCTTGCGCGCTTTCAGAATCGTACCGATCCCCATGGTAATGGCGCACTGCGGAGCTTCTTCGCCGGGCCCAAAAGATTTTGCGTTGTCATCGAGAGTCTCGCGGCTCAAGACTTTCAAGCGCGTGAGCGAAGCCAGGCTGGAAGTTGGCTCGTTGAAACCGATGTGGCCATTGCGGCCGATGCCAAGTAGCTGCACATCGATTCCGCCGGCGGCGCCGATAGCCTGTTCGTACGACGCGCAGTACTGCTCGTAGTTCCCGCGGATGCTGCCGTCTGGGATATGAGTGTTGCCGGGTTGTACGTTGACGTGCCGGAAAAAATGCTCCTGCATGAAATAGCGAAAGCTTTGCGGATGCGAAGCAGGGAGTCCCAGGTATTCGTCGAGATTGAAGGTTACAACTTGCGAGAAATCGACTGAGCCAGTCTTGTGGAGGCGCACGAGATTTTCGTAGACGCCGACCATGGTTCCGCCGGTGGCGAGGCCGAGCGTCAGCGCGGGTTTTTTCTTGATCGCGCCGGCCAGGATTTGTGCGGCCTGCTCATCGATTTCGCCGCTGTCGCGCTTTAAGATTACCAACATGCGCTGTCCTCGCTGGGCTTAGTTTCCGAATGCAAAATTCTCGAAGCCACGGTTCTTTTTAGGCTGCCCTTGGTTCGGGAGCGGCAGGCCCCGGAGTCCCTCCACGAATCGGGACAAAACGCGCAAGAACCAAAGCGGGAATCGCTGAAATCAGCACCCAGATGAAAAACTTTCGGTAGCCCAGGGCCAGTTGAATCTTCCCACTCACGGTACCTGGGATCATCAGCCCCAGATTCATCAGTGCGGTTGCAAAAGCGTAGTGAGCGGTCTGATATTCGCCGGGTGCGATCTCCTGCATCATGATCAAAATTACGCCAACAAACCCGAAACCGTATCCAAACATCTCGACGCTTAAGGCCCCGGTGATCATGGCACTGTTGGCAGGGAGAACCGTACTCAGGTAGTAGTAGGCGATCATGGGAAAGTTCATCGCGCAAATCAGTGGGAGGAGCGCGCGCTTCAGACCAAGCCACGAAGTGAAGTAGCCTCCGAGAACACTACCGGTAATAAAGGCAACGGTCCCGAAAGTGCCGTAGATTTTCCCGAACTGGTCTGTCGACAGACCGAGGCCCCCGGCACTGCGGTGGTCCACCAGGAACAAAGGACCAATCTTCGCAAGTTGCCCTTCACCAGTCCGATAAAGGAAAATGAAAATAAGTAGAAGGAGAATACGGGGCTTCCGGAAGAAGCTCCGGACTACATCTCCAAAAGTTCTTGCCATCTCCCGCAGACTCTGAGAAACGCGCTCGGGACCACCGGCCGGGAGCATTTTCGCGTGATACGCACTGAGAGCAACGAGGATGCATCCTAGTGCAGCGAAGATAATCATCCAAGCGCGTCGCACATCAAGACGTGATTCCAGGTAACCTGCCAGGATGACTAAAGCCCCTTGGGAAAAAAATCGCGCAAAGT
The DNA here is from genome assembly GCA_035577585.1 of Candidatus Limnocylindrales bacterium. Taxonomy (GTDB): domain Bacteria; phylum Acidobacteriota; class Terriglobia; order Acidiferrales; family UBA7541; genus Acidiferrum. Next base: position 9,352 of record DATLVJ010000323.1, on the reverse strand, counting down.
TAAAGAAACCCCCTTGCCAACCGGCGAAGGCCGACTGCTGCGACTCCGATAGACTCGCGATGTAAAGCCCGTCGGCGGCAACGTCATGTGTCGCGGAAGAGAACGCAAGCAGAGCGAACAGCAGGAGCGAGTAGCGGAAATAACCCTGCATGGGCAAGGAGAGGGCGACGAGAAGCAAGCTTGTCCCGCTTGTGAACTCAAACAGAACCACAAAAAACTTCTTGGTCCTGAACATTTCCAGCAGCGGGCTCCAAATGGGCTTCAAAGACCACGGCAGCAGCAGCCAACTCGTATACAGGGCGATGATATCGTTGGGAAAGCCAAGGCGTTTGTAAAAGATGCCAGCAATCAAGGACACGATAAAAAAGGGTGCGCCCTCTGCAAAGTATAAGGTCGGCACCCAAGTCGCGGGATTGGTGGGGTTCCTATGATTATTGCCCATGCCGACCTTCGAACTGGGTGGTCCCGAATGCCTGGTAAGCAGCGCCAATGACAGGTGCATTTTCATTGAGAACTACGGCGAGGGGGATGTTAGACAGGATTGGACCCAGCCGCCCTTTGTCGGCGAAGGAATGGCAAAAAGAGCCCTTTTGCAGTTTGGGCAGGATTTTTAGAATTATGCCGCCGGCGAAATAGACGCCGCCATAGGCCAGAACGCGCAAAGCCAGATTGCCGGCTTCCGCACCGAACGCAGTAATCCACCAATCGAGCACTTCGACGCAGACAGCACAGCTTCCTGTCATTGCATTTTCTGTGATTTCGCTCGCGGAGGCCGCGTCCGGCTCCTGGAAGGTCGAATGACGCACGGCTGGATCCAGGAATTCATGAAGCTTCCGAAAGCCGCGACCGGAAAAAATCTCCTCACAGGAGACTCGCGGCATGCGCTGCTTGAGGAACTGCAGCAAGCCGACCTCGCGCTCCGTGCGCGGGGCGAAATCCGCTGCTCCTCCCTCAGAGGGTGAGGCGCGATGCTGATGGCCATCCCAGAAGATCATCGCCTGCCCCAGGCCTGTGCCGGCAGCCATCAGCGCCTGAGTCCCGTTTGGCTGTGTTGTGCCCGAGTTCAACACGAGAAAATCCTGGCGCTCCAAATGCGGTAACCCGTAGGCGGTAGCGACAAGATCGTTGATCACTACGAGCTGATCGAGACCAAGCTGCAGTTTGTCCGCTAATCCAGTCGTGGTTAATTGCCAGGGAATGTTATTTGCAACAAGGCGGCCATCGACGACAGCTCCGGCGACGCCGAAACCGGCTGCGGAAATTTTGCCGCTCGGCTTAAGAGCAGTCTCTGCTTTGCATTCGTAGAAAAATTTTTCGATGAGTTGCTCGAGGCTCCCAAACTCACTAGTGCTGTATCGCTGCTGAGCCGCCAAACGAAGCCCCGCCCCATTCTCGACAAACAGCGCCAGATTACATTTTGTCCCACCGATATCACCCGCAAGAATCATAGTCATTACTTGTCTTCAAGACCGGTCCCATCTAATCTCCTCGGGGAATGGATAGCGAGAACCGGGAAACCGTCCTTCGACCTTTCTGCAGTAATTCAGAAATCACGAGCTGCACCCTGGGGCCATATGGCTGTGAATTCCTCTACCGGAACCGGCGAATCACCAGATTGTGCCGGTCTGACCGGTAAAAGCCCAAAACGTACATGATCTTTTTCCCGTTGGCCGAAAAAATCACCTGACGAATCCGCAAGACGGGCTCGCGACGTGGCATACCAAGAAGATCTGCGGTCCGCGGATCGGCCGCCGTAGCTTCGACCTCTTCATCGGCGTAGCCGATCACCACTTTGTAGTCACGTTCCAGGATGCCGAACAACGACTCCCGCTGCAGCGGGGCAGCGAGCAAGCCAGAAAACTCGGCCGCAGAGAGATAGCAGGTTTCAAGAGCAAACGGCTCCCCGCCAGTGTGCCGAAGGCGCTCGAGTTTCAGGATAGTGCTCTTCGGAGGGAGAGAAAGCCGCGCGGTCGCCTCCTGCTCGTTGTCGATGATTTTGGCGAAAAGCAATTTGGAAGAGGCTGTCATACCGCGACTAGCCATCTGTTCCGTGTAACTCATCAATTTGTTGAAATGAATCTTCGGAGGAGAGACAAACGTCCCGATTCCTATGCGGCGTTCTACGAAGCCTTCGCGTTCGAGCGAGGCCAGCGCGTGACGCGCGGTCATGAGACTGACTTGATGAATTCTTGCCAGGTCGCGCTCCGACGGAACCGCGTCACCGGCGTGTAAGTCACCGGATTCTATGCGCTTCCGGAGGCTACCTTGGATCCTCCGGTAAGCCGGCACCCCATTCTTTCGAGTCTTAGTCGTCTGCATGCTCTCCCCAGGGCTTGGTCCGACCCCATCGCTGGCCGCGAACCATTAGAAAAGTGACTTCTCCAGTTTTCGAATTATTTGTATTCCAGCAGCGCCTTTCTGGCGGGGCCCCAGCCCGCCGTGTGCCAAAGGCAAGCCTTCCGAGTGGTCCTCCAGATAGCGCAGAACCCGCATGTCGAGCGCGATATAGAGCACTTGCTGACCCGCTATAGGGCACCGTCCTGGCAGCCTTTATAAAACAGAACTTTTCTCTTGACAAGCGAATTTGTGTGCTATATAGCTATGCGACATTCGGACCTATAGCAGTTGCACTGCAAATTTCCGGTCGAGGAACTTGGGGAACAGAGGCGGTTGGGCGGCCGACGGCCTCGAAGCGGAGGAACAAAAATATGCAGAAGATCTACAGTTTGGGGTTGGGGATAGTCATTTGCGCGCTGGTTGCGCTGCTGTGCGGGGCGAACGCGTGGGGGCAAGATGTAACCGCGTCCATCACTGGGACGGTCACCGATTCCTCGGGGGCACCTTTAGCAGGCGCAATGGTGACGGCCAAGGACATGGATCGCGGAACGACGTGGCCTTCGACGTCAAACAACGACGGACTCTACAATATCTTGAGAATTCCGGTGGGAACGTACAGCCTTAAGGTTGAGGCGAAGGGTTTTCGCACTACGTTGATCCCGCCATTCGTATTAGTGCTGAATCAAACCGCCAGAATTGATGTGCAAATGAAGGTCGGAGCAGTGACGGAGACAGTCGAGGTCACCGGCGCGGCGCCCGTGCTGCAAACGGAGTCCACCGAAGTCAGCATGATTATCGATTCCAAGACTCTTACGACTCTGCCCTTGGCATCGCGCAACTACATTCAACTGGCCCTGCTTTCGCCGGGCGTGTCGACCAACAATCCGGATGCTCTGATGACCCCGCACATCATGACCGATCAGGGGCGCCCATTCATTAACGGCAACCGGGAGCAGGCCATTGAATTTTTTCTCGACGGCGTCATCAACGATGAAGAGAAAAACAATGAAGTCGCCTACCAGCCAAATGCGGATGCCATCCAAGAATTCAATCTCATAACCCAAAATCCCGGTGCCGATTTCGGTAACTACGCTGGTGGGGTAATCAGTGTGAGTATCAAGTCAGGTACAAACCAGTTCCACGGTGACGCGTTCGAGTTCTTCCGCAACGACTATCTGAATTCGAAGCAGAAGACATCTGGCTGGGACAACTCCTTTGCGCCGCAGAACCATTTGCGATACAACCAGTTCGGGGGCACCTTCGGTGGGCCGATCCTAAAAGATAAGTTGTTCTTTTTTGGCGATTACCAGGGGTTTCGTTTCCCAACTGCCGGGACCAGCGATGCCCAGCTTCTCACCGGGGCGGAACGTTCCGGGGACTTTTCCGATTGGTGCACGCAAAGGGGCGGCACAGTCAGCGCCGCGGGATGCAGCGATGCACACTTTAGCATCCTTGATCCCGTCCATGGCGGGGTTGCTCCGTTCAATTGCCTGGCGGCAACGTGCGGCAGCAATGCGGGAGCGGGAGACACGGCCAGCCCGTTTGTTACTGCACTAACGACAGACTTTGCGAAGTATTATCCCGTCCCGACCAATAACAACGCCACGGGCAACAACATTTCCTTCGCCTCCGGGAACCGCTTCAACAGTGACCAGGGAGACCTCAGAATCGACTTTAAGAAGTCAGACAAGGACGGCTTCTACGACCGCTACTCGAAATGGCACACGAGCCGAGCTCCCTTTTCGGGTTTGCCTTTCAGCGCCCAAAACAACAATGCCGCCGTACCCGCGGACCAGCCTGGGTGGAGCAATGTTGTGAGCTGGACCCATACGTTCAACCCGAACCTGTTGAACGAAGCGCGCCTTGGCATCAACGTGTTCCGCTTCTTTCAGAACGTGACATTGACTTCCGGCTTGGGGCCGATTGCCAACCAGATGCTTGGGATCACCGGCCCCGGTCCGGTCACTTCCCTCAATGGACAACAGGGTGGTCTCCCGTTCATCGCTATAGGTGGAGGCGGCGCTTCGTTGGGCGATCCGATGGTTATGCAAAACTTCAACGACACCTACATTCAATATGGGGACAACGTTGCGATCACCAAGGGGCGTCACACCATAACGACGGGCTTCCAGTATATCCGGGAGCGGCTCGATTGGTTGTACGCCGGAAACAATGGTGCCCTCGGTACCATAAACATCGGTAGTAATACAGGCAACGGGGCTACCGTTGACGGCAACCCATTGGCTGATTTCTGGCTGGGAGATATCGCAGCTGGGAACCGAGACTCAGGATTGGGTGGCGGGCTGTATCACTTCAACCGCGGAGGTATTTTCAGCGCCTTTGTCCAGGACAATTGGAAGATAACCTCGGCGCTCACACTGAATCTGGGCCTGCGCTTTGAGGACCATACTCCGTTTAAAGATAAGGAAAACCATGTGGTGAATTTTGGGCTAACCACGGGGCAGATCCAAACGCCTGGGAACGGTAATTCCGATGCGCTCTACGACAATTATCTGGGTATCGGGGACTGGCAGCCTCGCATCGGCTTTGCATGGTCGCCTAGTTCCCTGCATGGCAAGACGGTCATTCGGGGCGCCTATGGCGTTTCTTCCTATAGGGAAGGCGGCGGGGCCAACGAAGAGCTCCAAATGAATCTCCCTTATGGCACGATTACACAGAGCAGTCCGGCTACGACGGGGGTGCAAGCGCTCAACAGCAGTTTTGCATGGCCTGGGCTGCCCGCCAACTGCGCTCAGCCTAGTTTCGCATGCTACGCGGGCTCCCGGATTAGAATCTATCCGAAGAACTTCCGTCCGGCAATGATCCAACAATGGAACATTGCGATTCAGCACCAGCTCACCAAAACTCTGACCGCGCAAATTGGTTATGTCGGTCAGAAGGGGACACACCTCATCAACTTCCAAGATGTGGCCCAGATGGAAGGATTAAATGCTCAGGGCAAGATTGCCAAGCCCGGCCAACTAATCACCTCCTATGCTCCAGGACCATTTCTAGGTGGCCAAGCGGCTGGTGCCACTCCGGCAAACAACCTGTATTATGCAGACAACCCGGCACTGGGTGGTGTGGAGGCGCTTGCCGGCATAAATGCGGACAACGGAACCAGCCGCTATGACTCACTCCAGGCCGTCCTGAAGGAGCAGTCCTGGCATGGGTTGACGGGCCAGGTTGCGTACACGTACTCCAAATGCTTGACGAATTCGCCGGGATATTTTGGTGTTGCCGGAGGGGGCTGGACTTCGCAAGCAACGACCGAAAGCTCCTCCGGAATCTACGGCACGCAAAATATTTATGACCCGCACTCAGACTGGGGTCCGTGTTATTACGACGAAACGCACATTCTTTCCAGCTACCTCTATTACGAGCTTCCGTTTGGCAGGGGAAAGCAGTTTGGCAGTGACGTGAATCCGGTTGTCAACCAAATCATAGGAAACTGGCAGATTTCCGGGATTATCTCGGCTCACAGCGGAAATGCCTTGACCCTGAATTACTTCGGTGGATGGAGTACTCCTGCTGGTCCCGGACCAAGCTCCTATGGTGATCAGTCGGGCACCAACGGAATTGGCCCATATACCTTGTCAGAACGGCCAAGTTGCACTGGCCCCATCAAGATCCTTAACCAATTTCACCCAGCTTCGGGAGGCCAAGGAGCCTACATACAGTGGTTTGACACCAGCAACATTACGACACCTACCCCCGGAACGTTTGGTACGTGCGGCGTCGGCAACATCCGTGGCCCGCGCGATCAGAACTGGGATCTGAGCCTCCAGAAACAGTTTGGCCTGACGGAAAGCAAGAGACTCGAGCTCCGGCTCGATATGTTGAATGCCTTCAACTACGCGCACTGGACCTTTGCAGGGAGCGTCTGGAATGGTTCGTTTTCTGCGGGGGAATCTTCTCCGGGTGCTGGGAGCGCGAACACAGGAAGGATCGTGAGTTCGCAAGGAGCCAGGCAACTACAACTCGGCCTGAAGTTCATATTCTGATTTTTTACCTCAACCACCCCAAAAAGGAACGGCTGACACTTCGGTGCCAGCCGTTCCTTTTTGGAGCAGGGTTTTGAGGGGAGAGCGGATGTACAATAAAACGCGATGAACTATGCTAGGCAAATGACCGTCAGCCTCGCCGCTTCGGTTCTGCTAGCGGGGGCGGGCGGGGCTCAGTCTCCCTCCAAGAATCCCATCGGCCCCGCGCCAGCTGCTTCCAGTTCCCAGCGCGCTGTTTCCCTCGCCGAGACCGGCCACTGCACAGAGGCGCTTCCACTTCTGAGAAAATCCATTCACCAGGTCACCGACCCCGATTTGAAGAAGCGCATCGGCCTTCTCGGTTTGAATTGCGCAATGACCCAGAAAGGGTCCTACGCCGCTCTCGAGTTTCTCACCGTCCTGCAACGGGAGTTTCCACGCGACCCGGAAGTGCTTTACGCGGCGGCACACGCTTTGTCCGACCTTTCACTTCGCGCTTCGAAAGATCTGGTTCGCGAAGCGCCCTTCTCCTATCAGGTTTATCTGCTGAATGCGGAGGCGCTGGAGACCCAGGGCAAGACCGCCGAAGCGGCGATCGAGTACCGTAGGATCATCGCAATGAATCCACTATTGCCTGGCATGCACGCGCGGCTGGGCCGCGTGCTTCTTTCGAGGCAGCCCACTCCGGAAGCTGTCGCTGAAGCAAAGAAGAATTTCGAAGAGGAATTGGTCATCGACTCCAAAAACGCCGCGGTGGAATATGTTCTTGGAGAACTTTCGAAAGACGAAAACGACCTCCCCGGGGCGGTTCAGCACTACACGAGGGCTATAAGGATCAATGCCGATTTTACTGAGGCCTACTTAGGTTTGGGCTCTGCTCTCGTCGCTCAGCAACAGTTTGCCGAAGCCATTCCGCCATTGGAAAAATACGAGAAACTCGCGCCCGACAGCCCCACGGGGCACTACCAACTGGCGCTGGCGTACAACGGCGCGGGACGCAAGGATGATGCCAATCGTGAAGCGGCATTACAGCGGGAAGCGGCCAAAAACCTCGAACAGATTAAGCGGCGTGTCTCGGAAGGACTGGAGCGTCAGCAGCCTCATCAGTGAGAAACTCTATCTTTCATCTTCCATCGGCCGCAATGAGCCTAGCCGCCATGCTTTTCGTGGTCCTTGCATCTGTCGTGTGTAAGGCGCAAGTTCCAGCGCCTAGCTCCATCTCACTGCCCACCTCGCTTCGAGTAACTGGTCCGAGTTGGTGGCCGACGAAGGACACAATCAGCAGAGATGAATTCGTTGGCCCGGATGCCTGCTACGGTTGCCACGAACGCGACTTTGAAACCCAGAAGAAATCGGCAATGCATCAAGCCGCGAGGCGCGCGGCAGATTCGATGCGGCTTCACGAACATAACCACTTAGAATTTCAGTTGGGGCCGTATCGCTACCAGATTGAGAAAGCGGCTGATAAGCCTGTGATGAAGATCAGTAACTCCACAACATCACTTTCTGTTGATTTGCTTTGGGCGTTTGGCTCGGGGCACATGGGACAAACTTACCTTTATCAGAAGGACGGAAAGTTCTACGAGAGTCACGTAAGCTTTTACACCAGCCTGAAGGGCCTGGACATTACTCCCGGACAATCGCTCTCCGTTCCAGGGAGCTTGGAAGATGCTGCGGGCCGTCCGATGCCGGCGGCCGAGAGCCACAAGTGCTTTGGCTGCCATACGACGGGGTCAACGACGAGCAGCCGGTTCGCACCCAATGACTCCTTTGCGGGAGTTACCTGCGAAGCGTGTCACGGTCCTGGCGCGAAACATGTGGCCGCGGCCTGGGCCCACCCTGAGAGACGCGACCCGGGATTGATTCTGAATCCTGCCCGATTTGAACGCGTGGATTACGTCGACTTTTGTGGCGCGTGCCATCGTACCTGGCAAGACGTTGTCTCGGGCCAGGTAGATGCACCTGGTGTGTCTAACGTGCGATTCGCTCCCTATCGGCTGGAGAACAGCCAATGCTGGAAAAAGGGGGACAATCGCCTCACCTGCGTTTTCTGTCATGACCCTCACAACCCGCTGGTGCACGACTTAGTTTCTTACGACTCAAATTGTCTCGAGTGTCATATCGCAACCACTGCGGAGAAAAGAACGCCCCATCGGCCGGGCGCTGCATGTCCCGTTGCCAAGAGGAACTGCGCGAGTTGCCATATGCCCAAAGTTGAGCCGCCCCATCTGCACTCCTCTTTCACCGATCACTGGATCCGGGTTGCAAAACCCGGCTCTGCCTATCCGGACTGACCCAATGGGCCCTAATCTCCTTCGCCGCCGCGAGTTTCTCCGATCCTTAGCTGCTTCGGGTGTCGTTGCCGTTTCTCCTGGTTTCGCCTATTCGCCCGATAAGGCCGATCTCTCCCCGCCATTCATTGAATTGCTTCCCTCCGCTACCAAGATCGATTTTGTCCACACCAGCGGCAAGTCTGCGCAAAAGTATCTCCCTGAATCCACTGGCGCAGGCTGCGCATTTTTCGACTACGACAACGATGGCTGGATGGACATCTATCTGGTGAATAGTGGTCCCTGCGATTTCTGGACGCCTGCCAAGTCGCTCCGCAATGCCCTCTATCACAACAATCGCGACGGCACGTTCACAGACGTCACCGAAAAGGCCGGCGTCGTGGGCGGCGGCTATGGCATGGGGGCAGCCGTCGGCGATTATGACGGGGATGGTTTCCCCGATCTCTATGTCACTCAATACGGCCGCAGCATCCTTTATCACAACAACGGTGACGGCACATTCACGGATGTCACGGAAAAAGCTGGTGTCGCTGCCCCCGGTTGGGCCTCCAGCGCCGTGTGGTTTGATTATGACAATGATGGGCGTCTCGATCTCTTCGTTGGACGCTTCGTCGATTTCAGCAAGATGAAGCACCACGTGTGCAAAGCGCCAAATGTATCCTCACTTGCAGGACTTAACGAATACTGTTATCCGCGTATCTTTGACCCCATGCCGAGCTGGTTGTTTCACAACAACGGGGA
>DATLVJ010000322.1:0-3091 GCA_035577585.1 Candidatus Limnocylindrales bacterium | reverse complement strand
TTGGGGCAGCCGTTGATCTGGTAGACGGGCAGATCGGGAAAATCGAGTTGGGAAACACCGGCGGCGATGAGTGGGTCGGATTCGTAGGCTGCGTTGTGGCCGGTGCCGATGTCGAGGGGAAGCGGGAACGAGTGATTGCCGACGTTGGGGGTGTCGTGGCAGGTGGTGCAATTGCCGGTGAATGGCGCGATGGGAGTGGCGCCGAGAGCGGAATTGTCGTTCAGGCCGCGAACACTGGAGATGGTAAGCGGCCTGGTGTTGAAGAGTACTTCACCGGCGGCGATACGTTTTCGCATGCCGTCGGCCCGGTCACCGGAAGCAACGAAAGAGGGGCCTGAACTGGCCCAGGAGTCGAAGAGCGTGAAGGTGGCCGCGGGATTGAAGGGTTGGCCGCTGGGATCCTTGCCCAGAGAATCGTTGGTGCCGGGATGATAGGACTGCTGGGAGAGATTGTAAGCGCCGCCGCCCGCGCCGTAGTTGGAGAGCGCTCCGGCGGAGTTGTCGTAAACCTGAGCGGAGTTGAGGCCGAGTTCGAAATTGACGATGGCGGTCTGCTGATCGACGGTGGGCGTGGCGCCCTGGGCGTGAGTGACCGTAGCGCTGACAGACTGGTGCATGAGGTCGGTGATGAGATTGGCGCGGAAGGTTGCGGCGTTGTTGAGAGGCTGGATAGTTTCGCGGCCGTCAAACATGATGGTACTGAGGAAGCCGAGGTTGGTGGTGGGAAGCGGACGGCGGTAAACGGAAACGGTTGGCAAGCCGGAAGCGGGATCGGGGACTATGGCGCAACCGTAAGGATCGTGGACGGCGCTGATGGTGAATTGGGTGGCGCCTGGGAGAGTGATGCCGACGCGGATGAGGCCGCTCTTCAGCAAGAGGCTATGGTCGGCGGGATTTCCGGGCGGCGTGACGTTCGGGCAATTTGCGCCGTCAACGGAGGCGAAGAGAGGATCCTTGCCGCCGGACTTTTGGAAGATGGCATTGACGCTGGAGACGCCCAAGCCGAAAGCATCGCTGGCAAGGTGGCAGGAGGCGCAGGAGCGGCCGTTGGTACCGAGGCTTTGAAAGAAGGGATTCTTTTCATTGATGGGGCCGACAGCATTGTATGTGGCAACGAGGCCAGTCGGGTCGCGGAATGGGAAAAGACTGGGAATGACAACGGCGGTGGCGACCGAGGCGAGGGCGAGACCGGCAAGGAGCAGGACGAAACGGCGACGAGGCAAGATTGGAAGCGTGGGGCTGGGGGCGCTGGACATCAAGATCCTCCTGAAAATTCAGCCGAGGGGGGAAAACGGGAGCCTGGCCGAGTACTGGTGCCTAGATCGCAGAAAACGGGCGAATGGGCAATGGAGGGGAGGTGGAAAAGAGGTGAGATTGAGGTGAAGGCGCAAACGGCTGATAACAGAAAAATTAAGTTGCAACGCAGGGGAGTAGGAGGGAGAATCCCGGCAGCAAGTTAAGGTACATCATGGCAGTCCCGGCCCCCATATATCGATTCGGTCCATTCGAGCTGTTGCCCCGCACTCGGGAACTCCTGAAAGAAGGAAGGCGCATAAAGGTACGGCCTCAACCGTACCAGGTGCTGGAAGTGTTGCTGGAACGCGGTGGGGAGGTCGTGAAACGGGAGGAGTTGCAAGAGCGGATGTGGCGTGCGGATACGTTCGTGGATTTTGAGCACGGATTGAACACCGCGATCAAGGAACTGCGAGCAGTACTGAGCGATTCGGCGACGGAGCCGCGGTATATCGAGACGATCCCCAAGGTGGGATACCGAATGATTGTTGAGGTAGAAGCTGGAGAGACATCGAGCACACCGAAGACGGTAATCGAGATTGGAGAAACGGCAACGCCGATCCGAGATTTTGTGTGGAGCGGCGAGAGCGGGTGGGCTGGAGTTGCGCGGGAGAAAGCGGAGGTGATGCCCCAGTCGAACCTTGGTGGTTGGATTGTGGGCGTCGCGTTGGCCGCAATCTTAATCGCGGGTACAGGGGCTGGGATTCAGTGGATGAGATCGCGGGAGCCTGCGCGGCGAGATGCGGCAAGGCTGGCGGCAAAGAGCGGGAAAGTGATGCTGGCGGTGCTTCCCTTCCAGAATCTGACGGGAGATGCGGGGCAGGAATATTTCAGCGACGGGTTGACGGAGGAGATGATCGCGCAACTTGGGCTGATGGACCCGGAACATTTTGGAGTGATCGCGCGAACGTCGGTGATGCATTACAAGAGCTCGCAGGAGAGTGCGGAGCAGATCGGGCGTGAATTGGGAGTGCAGTACGTGCTGGAAGGGAGCGTGCGGCGCGACGTGGAGCGAGTGCGAATCACAGCGCAACTGATCCGGACGGCAGACCAGACGCGGCTGTGGACAAAAGAATTCGACCGCGAAGTGCAAAGCCTGCTGGCAGTGCAGAGCGATATCGCGCTTGAGACCGCCGAAGGAATCCAGCAGACGCTGGGGGCGAAGAGGCCAATCGCACCGGTAGTTGCGACAGCGATGTCACGCGAGGGTTATGAAGCGTATGACCAGTATTTGAAGGGGTTGTACCTGCTGAATAAGCGAACTGTGCCGGGGTTCGAGCAGGCGATTGCATGTTTTCAAGGTGCGATCAAGAAGAACCCCCAGAATGCGCAGGCCTACGCGGGGCTGTCGAATGCGTACACGTTGCTGACCGGGTATAGCTTGTCTCCTTCATCGAGTTTTATGCCGCGGGCGCGGGCCGCGGCGTTGCGGGCGGTGGAGTTGAACGACAAGCTGCCGGAAGCGCACACGGCGCTGGCGCTGGTGGTGCAGAATTACGACTGGGACTGGCACACGGCGGAGAAGGAGTTCAAGCGGGCGATTGCGTTGAACCCGAATTATGCGACGGCACATCACTGGTACGCGGAACATCTGGGATTTCGAGGACGATTCGAGGAGGCGTTTAAGGAGAGCGACGAAGCGAAGAGACTGGACCCGCTGTCGCTGATCATTGCGGCAGATCGCGGAGTGCTGCTGTATTTTGCGCGGGATTATGACCGGGCGATCGAGCAGTTTCGGGTGGTGCTGGAAATGGATCCGGCTTTTTCGCACGGCCATATGATTCAAAATGCGTACGCG
>DATLVJ010000321.1:0-2415 GCA_035577585.1 Candidatus Limnocylindrales bacterium | reverse complement strand
TGGCATGCGGATAGCGGGAATTGATCAGCGCCAGGAGCCCCGGATTGAACCCAGGCGTTACCGCGGCATCGCCGGTGTTGCCCGTTACGGTGCAAGGCCCCTGGGCTGTTCCAGGGTTTTGGCACGGGTCGAGATTTGCCAAAGCCGTCATGTCCGCAAAGGATATGCATGCGGGCGTAGCTGCTTGAGTACTCGATGCGTCGCAAGGCTGCCCCGTAGCCGGGTTGGTTCCGTTATTGATATACGCGATTTTCCCCTGGCGAACATTATCAAGCGGAACAATCGCGGTAGTTGGAGTTTGTGAAGCATCGCGGCGCGCATCGTAGTCGAAAAAGAAGAACAACTTGTCCCGCTTGATGGGCCCTCCGACGTTTCCGCCGAACTGGTTGCGGATCAGCGCCGGCCGTGGAATCCCATTTTTGTTATTGAAGAAGTCGTTGGCCTCCGTGACGGTGTTGCGGTGATATTCGCGCGCGTTTCCGTGCCAATCGTTCGTGCCGCTTTTCGTGGTGATGATGGTTTGCGCGCCGCTTCCGCGGCCTTCCTGTGCCAGAGGATTCGCCACCTCCGTCCGGAACTCTTGGATCGCATCGACGGGAGTCGGAGCTACTTGCGCGAAAGCCTGGCCAAAGTTGAAGTCGGACGCGTCGATTCCGTCAACCGTAATATTGTTTTGGTCTGCGCGGCCCCCGGCAACCGCACCGTTCCGGCTTAGTCCCTGGTCGTCCAGGTTGTTGTTTGTGTCCGCGGAAATCACCGCCGGCTGCAGGCGCAGCAGGTTGGCCGCGTTGCCTCGGAATTCATTCGGCAAACTCGAAACTGCCCGCAGGTCAAAGTTGTTTCCGATCGTCGCGTCCGTTGTATCGAGGCTCACCGAACCTTCGGACTTTACTTCCACCGTCTGACTAACCGTCCCGACGGATAGTTGAAGGTCCTGCGTACGCGTTGTCGCCACGGCCAGATATAGATTGGAGACCGTCGTGGTCTTGAATCCATCCTTACTGATCTTCAGTTCGTATCCCGGTCCCGGCGACAACTGCACGAACCGGTAAAATCCCGTCTCCCCGGTTTGCGCTTGCATCGTGACACCGGTTTGCGTATTCGTCAGCGTCACTGTCGCTTTGCCGATTGCTCCCCCGCTTTCGTCGGTTACCATCCCGACGAGCCCGGCCAGCTCCTGCCCGCGAGAAATCGCAGGTAGCAACATGAACATCGCAACCAGGAACACACACACCCGTACACGCGCAGATTGAGTCATCGACGCAACTCCATTTTTCAGATTTTTGCCGAATGCGGGCACACAAGTGCCGCTGCACTGGAAGACTCACTCGCGGAATTATCGCGGGATCACAAGCCAACTCGCCTTTTGCAATCCCACAAATCGTTCACGATCGGATTGAGAGTAGCTTGGAGCCCCGGCCCACCGGCGACGGAACTCTCCAGACAGCAACTCTCAAGAACCACGCGCGGAAAGACCGGGATACCGAAATCCCCAGCCACCAACTGAAGGAAAACTGCGGTCGTGCACCCAGTTGCAACTAAACGGCCAATTTATAATTCCCGGGAATCGCAGAAAGACGAAGCTTTAAGAACACTACTCGACACAAAAACACAACTCAGCTACAAAATTTGGGAGAAATTTCCGGAATCAGTAAGCTCCACGCCACTTCCTCAAAACTTCTCGCCTTCTTACTTGCCCAGATAAAGCAGCGTCAGCAGGAACAGCCACAGCGCGTCCATAAAGTGCCAGTAATACGATGTCACTTCCGCCGCCACCGACCGCATCACCCGGGCCTGCTCGAAATTCCGCTTGGCCACATAAATCAGCGCGGCGACTCCTCCCACAAGATGCACCGCGTGCGCACCGGTAAAAATATAAAAAAAGCTGCTCGCAGGATTGCTCGCCAGATAAATTCCTTCCGCCGCCAACTGCCTCCACGCGATCATTTGCCCCAACAGAAAGCTCACTCCAAGCGCAGTGGTCGCCACCCACAAGTTCCTGTACGAAGAGACTCGGCCCTGGGTCAACCGATGACGCGCCATCTCCAACGTACCGCTGCTCGAAAGCAGCACCACGGTATTGATCCACATCAGCGTCGGGATATGAACCGGAACCCAGTTTCCATTCCCTCTTCGAAGAAGATAAGCGCTTGCCAGTGCCATAAAGAACATCAGGATTGAGACGATCCCCAGCGCCATGCCGGTGTAGTAGCGCATCGGCGACGAACTTTCGCGCCCCGGCCGCTTCCCATCGCCACCGCCGCCGTTGCGCCCTGTCGGCGGAAGATTCCCTCCCCCGCCATCGCCCGTCTTTTTCTCAATGATCAATTCGATTTCCTGCGTCGCGGTTGACCCCGGCATGGCATCCCTTTCCATGGTTCAGCGTACCTTCTGCGCCAGCATCTCGGGCGCAAG
>DATLVJ010000320.1:0-8595 GCA_035577585.1 Candidatus Limnocylindrales bacterium | reverse complement strand
GAGGGGATAAATTTTCATCAAAGAGGAGCTTCACGCTTTCGAAATTTCCAGCTTGCGCTCGCGGTCAGCGGCGTACGCGAGGCACGCACGAATATCTTCCTCCGTGAGAAAGGGGAATTCCTGCAAAACTTCGGCGTGGGTCATTCCACTGGCTAGATATTCCAGCACATCATACACAGTGATGCGCAGCCCGCGGATGCAGGGTTTGCCACCGCGCTTACCAGGCTCGATGGTGATGATGTCGGAATACTTCATGAACCCACTTTATTTGAAAACCAGGTTCCAGGCAATCGGAAAGGGGTTTCGTAATCCTGGCCAGGGACATCGTGGCCTTGGCCCGCTCCCAGTCTGTCAGCCAAGTCTCTTTCGGTGAATATCGGTTCAATGCCCCGGCCTTCCGCGGGCATGACCATCCTCGCAGGCGTGCTCGATTCACTAAATCTTCCTTAGCACTTGTAAGCTACCGAGTAGCGAGTGTTTTCACGAAGCGGTAGCCGAACTCCACGCCGTCGTAGAAATCTTGCACGCCCACGCGCTCGTCTTTGCCGTGCGAGCGGTGGTCTTCCATATCGAAAAACATGCACGCAATGCCGTAGGTGGGGATGCCGGCGATGCGGAGATATTTCCCGTCGGTCGCGCCTGTGGACATGGTCGGAACGATGGGCACGCCGGGCCACATCGTGGCAAGCGTGCGATCGAGCGCGCCGGTTACTTCCGGAAGCAATGGCGAAGGCGGAACCGTCACGATGGGGATCGCTTGCCCGTCCGCTGTTTTTTGCGCGACGGCTACGATGCTAACCTTTGCATCCGCAACGACACGCTCGAGCGCTTTGCGCACGTGCTCCGGGTCCTCGCCGGGGAAGATCCGGCAGTTGACGTTGGCGCGCGCCATTTGCGGAAGCGCGTTCGGCGCGTGGCCGCCGGTGAGCATGGTGGCAACGCAGGTCGTGTGCAGGAGCGAGTTGTAATAAGGATTGTTCGATAGCCTCTTGATCGAATCCGCATCGGGAGGTTCCTTTGCGGCGCCGCGCAGGTCCGCGGACAACTGCCCCGTGGTGAGCGTCGCTGCGTGACCAAAATAATTGCGCGTGATTTCGTTGATCTCAACCGGGAACGAGTGCGCCTGCACCTTCAGCAGCGCGGCGGAGAGCTCATAAATAGCATTTTCCGCTCCGGGCACCGAGCTGTGGCCGCCGGGGTTTCTGGTTTCCAACTGAAAGTCCGCATACACCTTTTCGCTGGCTTGCATCCCGGCCAGCACGCGCTTCCCTTTCAGCTTTTCAAATTCCCCGCCGTCCAGATTGATGCAGAACTCCGCGTCGATCCAGTCGCGGTGTTGCTTCACCAGCCAGTCGATGCCGTTGTAATCGCCGCCTTCTTCGTCGGCGGTGAGCGCCAGGATCAGATCGCGATCCGGAACAAACCCCTCGCGCTTCAGACGAAGAAACGTTTCGACCAGGATCGTGTCGCCTTCCTTCATATCCTGCGTGCCGCGTCCGTAGAAAAATCCGTCTTTCTCGATAAACTGGAAGGGATCCACGGACCAGTCTTCACGCCGCGCCTCGACAACGTCGAGATGCCCGATGAACAGGATCGGCTTTTTCTGGCCGGAACCGTGGTAACGGACGACAAGATTCTTCTTTCGCTCGTTCGGGCCCGCAACAATTACGTCTTTCTCGGGGAAGCCGCCGGCGAGCAGCCGTTTGGCCATCGCTTCGGACGCTTTGGTGACGCTGCCGACGGAATCGCTTGTGTTGATCTCGATCAGCTGCTGAAAGATCGCGCGGGCTTCCGAATTGATCGCCGGGTCGTTCTGGGCGCTCAGCGTTACAGGAAGAACCGCAATGCCACACAACACTGCCGCCAAACCGAAAGCTCGGGTCATTCGCTTCTCCTTGTAAATTAAGCCATCAGCCTAACGGCAAATTCTGCGCCGCGTCAAATGATAGGCAGGTTGCCGAGCGAACGCCGGGTCGAATAAACTGGCAAGGCTCGCCGCATGAGGAGGAATTTTATGGATTCGCGCAAACGCCGCTGGATGCAAATCGCACTGGGAATCGGGCTGTTTCTGGCGGGAAGCGTGGCCGGAAGCGCGCTGACACAGAAAGTTTCGGCTGTGAATCGCTTTGGACAGCCCAAGACTGTGGTTCACGTGGTCGCCTACAAATTCCGCGACGCCACTTCCCAAAACGACCAGGAGCAGGCCATCAACGGCATCCGCGACATGGCGGGAAAAATTCCCGGGATCAAGAATATCTGGCTGAAGACCGAGCGCAACCAGATTCGCGATTGGAGCGGCGTCTACGTGATCGAATTCGCCAGCCCGGATGCGGCCGCCGACTATGCGGAAAGCCCCCTCCACGAAACCTGGCGCAAAAAGTGGGAAGCCCTGCGCGAGACCAGCGTCTCATTTCAAATCTCCAACTGAGTCGCGGTCGCTATGGTCGGTAATTTGCCGCTGTTCAAACGTCAAAAAAACGTTGTCATCCTGAGGGACGCGTCGTTGGCGTCCCGAAGGACCTCAACTTAAACACCTTGCACAATGTAATCGTTGAGGTCCTTCGCTCCCGATCGGGGCCTCAGGATGACACCTTTTTTGCGCCGGGTTCACCGTCGAATCATTTTTAGCGGGGAAACAATTCTCAGTCTTCTTCCTCGCGGACAATCCCAAACTTGCGGCGCAGGAACGAATCCATCAGGGTGTCCGGAAGCACTCGCCTGCCAAACGCAGCCCACTTCGCCAGCGGCGTTACCGTATAGCGCGCTTTCGGATGGCCGGACTCGATGGCGTAATAAATCACCCGAGCACAATCCTCTGGTGTGGTTTTCGATTCCCGGCGGCTGTTGGTGGCGCCGGCGATCGCGCCTTCATATATTTTCGCGTACGGGCTCGCTGCGGACCCTTCGATATAGGATTCCGCGGCGTCCTTCGCGGTCTGCTGGAAATTCGTCATGATGTAGCCCGGCTCGATCAGAATCACGTCAATATTGAAGGGGTACAGCTCCAGGCGAAGGGCGTTGGAAAGCGCTTCGACAGCATGCTTGCTGCTGCTATACGCGCCGTACGTAGGAGGAGTCAGAATTCCGGCGACGCTGCTGAGCATCAGGATGCGGCCAGACTTGCGCTCGCGCATGTGCGGCAGGACGGCTTGGGTAACGCGAAGCAAGCCGAAAATATTCGTTTCGTAGAGGCGCCTCAGGTCGTCGAGCTTCAGCTCTTCGGTAACGGCCATTAATCCAACGCCGGCATTGTTGATCAGCACGTCGAGGTGGCCGGCTCTTTGCAGGATCTGCTGGACGGCGCTAGACACCGAAGCTTCGCTGCAGACGTCCATTTCCAAGGTTTCCAACGGCAGCTTTTTTGCGGCGGCCAGCCGGTCCAATTCGGCGCGCTTTTCCGCGGAACGCCCCGCGGCAAATACCCGGTAACCTTTTTCCGCCAATAATAGTGCGGCCGCACGGCCCAGCCCGTCGGTTGCGCCGGTAATCAATACCGTTTGTTGCGCGTTGCCCATGATTCTCCTTGGTTGAATTGCTCATTTTACGCAGGGGCGTGGCCGGAAGCCAGCCGGATTGGAAAATAAATCAGCGACAGTGATTCTTTCTGCGGCGGGACGCGATTTTCACGATTGTCTCCGTCGCTTCCCGCAATCCAGCCACAAGTTCCTTTGCGCTTTTCGAAAGCGGCCGCCGCCGCGGAAGGATCACGTCGAGACTTCGCCGCAGCGGCTCAGAGTCGGTGATTTCCAGCGGGCACAGGCGGCCCCGGCGGAGTTCTTCGACCACCGCGATCTGCGGAAGAAAAGCCAGTCCGAGCTTGCGCAGCACCATTCGTTTGCAGGCCTCGATGGTTTCCACCTCCAGCACGATGTTCGGCAGCAGCCCGCTGCGGCGGAAAAGGCCATTCATCAACGTCCAGTCGCTGGAGCCGCGGTCGTAAGAAATGATCGGCATGGACTCGAGTTCTTCGAGGCGCACTTTCCTGCGGGTCAGCGCGGGATGGCCGGGATGCCCCACGAGAATCAGCGGGTCGTCACGCAGTTGAATCGTTTCCACTTCCGGATGGTTCAGGGAACGCGCGATGCCCAGATCCACTTCTCCATCGAGAACCATTTTCAAGACTTGCGCGGAATTTCCACTGCGCACGCTGACGACAACGTTCGGATGGCTCTCCTGATATTTCTTGAGCACTTCGGGTAGCAGGTAAGTGCAGATAGAAAGCGATGCGGCGATGGGAAGCGGTCCCCCGGCGATGGGATGCAGTTCGTGAACGG
This sequence comes from Candidatus Limnocylindrales bacterium, assembly GCA_035577585.1. Taxonomy (GTDB): domain Bacteria; phylum Acidobacteriota; class Terriglobia; order Acidiferrales; family UBA7541; genus Acidiferrum. Next base: position 4,321 of record DATLVJ010000320.1, on the reverse strand, counting down.
CCTGGCGGGCGATGGCCACTTGCCGGAGGACCTGCTCGGCGTGGGGACGCAACGCCTTGCCCGCCATCGAAAGGGAAAATTTGCCGTGTTCGCGTTCGAATAGCCGAGTACCAAGGGAATCTTCCAAAGTACTAATCCGGGCGCTTACCGCCGGTTGGCTGATGCGCAGGGCTTCCGCGGCGCGGTGAAAGCCGCCATAGGTCGCAACCGCCAGAAACGTTTCGAGTTGGAGTATTTCCATACAGCTGGGCCCCCGTTGTTTTCATCCTAGCCGTACTGATAGAAATTGTCTATCACCGCGATAATTACAATCCGTTTGACTGACCACCCCCCTTTCCGCAAAATGGCCCCACCTTGAACCTGAACCGCGCGGGGCCGGGTTTCCCGGCCTTTGCGCCCTGAGAAAGCGAGTCCCTCCGATGTCCACCAATCAGGCCAACCAGATCGCCGCACTTGAAAATCAATGGCGGTCGAACCCCCGCTGGCAGGGGATCACGCGGCCTTATAAAGCCGCGGATGTTGTCCGGCTGCGCGGCACCGTGCAGGTGGAACACACCCTGGCGCGGCTCGGCGCGGAGAGATTGTGGGACATGCTGCATACCGAACCCTACGTTGCGGCGTTGGGCGCGATGACCGGCAACCAGGCCATCCAGCAGGTTGAGGCTGGGCTGCAGGCCATTTACGTCAGTGGGTGGCAGGTGGCGGCGGACGCCAATAATTCCGGGCAGATGTATCCGGACCAGAGTTTGTATCCGGCCGACAGCGTGCCGAACCTGGTGCGGCGCATCAATCAGGCGCTGACACGCGCGGATCAGATTCACCACGCCGAAGGGAAGAACGGCAAATACTGGTTCGCGCCGATGGTGGCGGATGCCGAAGCGGGCTTTGGCGGAAACCTGAACGCGTTTGAACTGATGAAAGGGATGATCGAGGCCGGCGCGGCTTGCGTGCATTTTGAAGATCAGCTGTCCTCGGCGAAAAAGTGCGGCCATCTGGGTGGCAAGGTTTTGGTCTCCACCACCGAAGCGATTCAGAAATTGGTTGCGGCACGGCTGGCAGCCGATGTGATGGGTGTGCCCACGCTGATCATGGCGCGCACCGATGCCGACAGCGCCGGACTGCTGACGACCGACATTGATCCGCGCGATCGGGAGTTTTGCACCGGAAAGCGCACCCCGGAAGGCTTTTTTGAAGTGCGCAGCGGCGTTGAAGCGGCAATTGCGCGGGGCCTAGCCTATGCGCCATACGTGGATATGCTGTGGTGCGAGACGTCCAAGCCCAACCTGGAAGAGGCGCGTGAATTCGCGGCAGGGATTCACGCCGTTTATCCCGATAAAATGCTCGCCTACAACTGTTCTCCGTCGTTCAACTGGAGAAAGCATCTGAGCGACGAAGACATCGCCCGATTCCAGCGCGAGCTTGGCGCGATGGGCTACAAGTTCCAGTTCATCACCTTGGCGGGATTCCATGCCCTGAACCACACCATGTTTGAACTGGCGCGCGAATACAAGGCCCTGGGTATGACCGCTTATTCAGAGTTGCAGGAAGCGGAGTTCCAGAGCGAGCGGGAACACCAGTATTCGGCCGTGAAACACCAGCGATTCGTCGGCACGGGCTATTTCGACGCGGTGCAAAACGTCATCAGCAGCGGCACAGCTTCCACCACGGCGCTGGCGGGCTCAACCGAAGCGGAACAGTTTCACGAATTGCCTCTGCCTCCGCCCCCGCCACAGTCGCATCATGCGTCGGCCGCGGGCAACGACTGACACTGGAAGTAACCTAAATTCCCAGAGGCGCAAGATCCGGCTCTACCCAGCCGCCGCGCGCCTCTGGCGTTTCAAGGCGCCCAGGCGAATAGTATTTCGCCAGCAGGTTGCGCTCGAGCAGTTGCGAGCGCGATTGAATCCATTCCGAAAAATTCACTGTTCCGGCACTGTCGGTCTGGGCCGCGGCGACGAGTCTAGCCCAAGCGACGGTGGTTGTGTGCATGAATTTCTGCGGCACACCGGCGCGCTGGGCGAACCTCTGGAGTACGTCTAACAATTTCGTTTCGGCTTCGCGTGCGCCGTAGCGTTGAACGCAAAGCCACGCCAGGCGGATATGGTCGTCATGGTGGAATTTGGCGGGATCCAATTGGCACGCTTCAAAAGCTTTCAAGACGGCATCGTCGCTCAGGGGCGCAGTTCCGAGGTTGAGTTCCATCGGGACCTCTCTCCAGCATAAATTGAATTGGAAAAGAAAAAGGCCCCGATCCGAAGATCGGGGCCACTTCACCCAATATAACACAAATCTGGTTTGCCGTGTGGCGTTGGTAATTCTTGCGGGGGCGAAGGGCCAGAAATCTATTTTGCAGGGAAAGTGTCGGCCTGCGGGCATTTCTGGTTTAGGATGATCGCAGCGGCTTAAGGAAAAGGGGATCGGTATGAAGAATCTTTTTGAACCGGCGACAGCAACGGAAATTACCGGGCGGATCGGGCGGCTGTGTGCCACTAGTCAGCGGCAGTGGGGCAAGATGACGGCTCCGCAGGCGATGGCGCATTGCTCCGTTGTCATGGAGTGGGCGGTGGGAGACAAGGTCGAGCCGCGAATGTTTCTGGGACGAATCTTTGGGCCGCTGGCGAAATCGCAAGTACTGAAAGACGAGAAGCCGATGGGCCGGAATGCCCCGACGGCGAAAAGCCTGGTGGTCAAAGACGACCGCGACCTGGGAAAAGAATGCGCGCGGTTGTCCGCTCTGGTCGAGCGGTTTTCGGCCGGCGGGCCACAAGGCTGCACCAGGAATGAGCATACGTTTTTCGGAAAGATGACGCCGGAAGAATGGGCGCAATTGATGTACAAGCACGTGGATCATCATCTGCGGCAGTTTGGAGTGTAACGGGGAAGCAGTCGTAAGTTATGAGTCGTAAGTTGAAAGTGCAAAGTTGAAAAAAACAACCCCAAGGCAAAGGCACAAAAAAGCGGAGCCTCGGGCACATTTACGTCAATCGAAGGGCCAGGCTAAACCAACCGATACGCATTTGGGGCGGGCGGCGGCCCGCATCTTCGCTGCCAATGAGCGAATGAGCCAGATGATCATCGAGCATCTGGAACCGGCAGCCTGGAACGCCAAGCCGCCAGGCAAAGCCCGCTCGATCGCGGCGATCTTCACCCACCTGCACAACGTCCGCACCAAGTGGGTCCGGCTTACGGCGCCGCACCTGAAGATTCCGCGGCAACTCCAGCGCGCGCACTGCACACAGAAGCAGGCCCGCGCGGGATTGGCGGAGAGCGCCGCCAGTTGCGAGAAAATGCTCGCCGAATCGCTCAGCGGCCCTGGCGGCCGGATCAAGAAGTTCATCAGAGACGGCTGGGCCCGCCCGTGGCCTGTGGGCCCGGAAATGTTGTGCTACATGATTTCGCACGAGGCCCACCATCGCGGCCAGGTGTTGATGCTCGCGCACCAACTCGGCTTCCCGTTGCCCCAAAAGGTGATGTACGGTATCTGGAATTGGGAAAAGCTCTGGAAAGATTGCGGCGCGCCAAATGGCCCCGGCTATAATTCCTAAGAACTCGCGCAAGAGCAACAGGAGGTTGTGTGAAGTTTGCTCACATTGGTCGAAGGTTTGGGCCGCTAGGGCGGCTCGCTCTATTGTCCGTGTGCCTTGGCGGCGCGGCGTTCATCTTCATGGCTTCTGCAGAGACCGGCGCAGCCGGCGCGCCAACGCAGAACGCCGACGCCAGTTGGGTGCTCACCTGGAGCGATGAATTCGACGCTCCCGACGGCTCCGCGCCCGACCCGAAGAAGTGGACCGCGGATACCGGCGGAGGCGGCTGGGGAAACAACGAACTGGAATACTACACGGCCCGGCGAACGAACTCTCGCGTGGAAAACGGCAATTTGGTGATCGACGCCCTGCAGGAAAAATTCACCGGGCCCGATGGCATTGCACGCGAGTTCACCTCTGCTCGCCTGAAGACCCAGAAACTCTTCGCCCAGAAATACGGAAAATTCGAAGCCCGCATCCGCATCCCCAAGGGGCAAGGCATGTGGCCCGCGTTCTGGATGCTCGGCGACGACTTCCCCGCGGCGAGTTGGCCGGCGTGTGGGGAAATCGACATCATGGAAAACATCGGCCGCGAGCCGGCAACGGTTCACGGCACCATTCACGGGCCGGACTACTCCGGTGACAAATCGTTGGGTGCTCCCTACGTTGTCCCCAGCGGCAACGTCGCCGACGATTTTCATGTCTTCGCCGTCGAATGGGAGCCCAAAGAAATTCGCTTCTACGTCGACGGGCACTTGTACGAAACGCACACGCCCAGCGATCTTCCCGCGGGCGCT